>JAGQOI010000191.1 GCA_020427625.1 Phycisphaerales bacterium
CCTGTGCGCCCGGGACGGCATCGTCATCAACGTGTTCCTCCTGCCCAACTGGAACCAGTCGCACGAGGACGTGCAGTTCGCGCAGCGCATGGTGGAGACGACGAAGGGACGCGTGTTCTTCACCGGCGGCGAGGCGCTCGACCGCTTCGTCGTCTGGGACTACGTGAAGCAGCGCCGTCGGATCATTTCGTAGGTCCGCCCGGCGCGAGCGCGACGTAATCGGTCTGCCGCCCGAAGTCGTCGAGACGTTCGATCGGCGTCGTGCGCAGGCGCACGGCGGTCCGTTCGAGCCCGCGGAGCGGGCGTCCGGCGGCGGCGGCGGCGTCCCAGATGGTGCGACCGGTCTCGCCGTGCTTGCATTCGAAGGCGACGAAGCGACAGTTCGGCATCTTCATGAGCGCGGGCACGATGATCGTCTCGGCGCCTTCGACATCCACCTTCGCGCCGAAGGTCCGTTCGCCGACGACCTCGCGCACCCAGGCGCTCACGTCTCGAACGGGGACGCTGAGGTGGTCCGAGGTCGCGTCGTCGACGACGCCGGTGACGAACGTCGCGGCACCGGAATGTCCCGTCGGTCGCGCCATCGTCAGCGTGCCGTCGGAATCCCACAGGCCGATGCGGTGCAGATGCACGGGAAGGGACGGGTTCGACGCGAGGCACTCGGCGATGCGCTCCCCCAGGCCCGGCTGGGGCTCGACGAGGTGCACCGCGCCGTCGCGCCCGACGAGGTCGGCGCAGAGCAGGCCGACCGCGCCGTGATTCGCGCCGAGGTCGAGGAAGCAGTCGCCCGCCCGGATGAGCGAGCGGCACAGGTTCACGATCCGCCGGTCGGGCGCGCCGAACAGCAGCAGTTCGCGGCCGTTGTAGTCGCGCGGATCGACGCGAATCCGGACGCCGTTGCGCAGCGTCGCCATGACGTCGCCGTCGATGCCGTCCAGCCGGCGACGAACCCACGGCGGCGCGAGACGCAGATGCCCGCCCAACAGCGGGGATCGACGGTACGCGGCGGCGAGCACCCGGATGACGGGCGGCGGAAGACTGATCCGGACCGGCGCGACGGATGACATGGGGGGAAGTGTAGCAGCGGGCGCCATCATTGCGCGAACGACCGACTCCCGCTCAATGTCGGCCGCGCTCCGGCCGATGAGCATCACGATCCGTCGTTCTCGGACCGCAGCGAGGAGTCCCCCACCATGCGCATCCTGCTCACCGGAAGCCGCGGCCAGGTCGGTCGCCATCTCCTCGCCCGCCTGCGCGAGCGCTGGGAGGTCGTCGCCTGGAGTCGCGCCGAGGTCGATCTGACGGATGTCGCGGCGATCGAGGCGGGCGTTCGCGCGGCCGGTCCGGACGTCGTGATCAACGCCGCGGCGTACACCGCCGTCGATCGGGCGGAATCCGAGCCGGACCTCTGCGCCGCCGTGAATGCGACGGCGCCTGCCGCCCTTGCCCGCGCCGCGGCCGCCGTGAGCGCGACGATGATCCACTATTCGACCGACTACGTCTTCGACGGCACGCTCGATCGTCCGTACCGACCGGACGACGTGCCGAATCCGCTGGGGGTCTACGGGCGGACGAAGCTCGACGGTGAGCGGGCGGTTCTCGACTCGGGCGTCTCGGCGCTCGTCCTGCGCACGAGCGCGGTGTACGACCTCGAGGGCCGGAACTTCCTGCAGACGATCCTCGGGCGCGCCCGGGCGGGCGAGCCGCTGCGGGTCGTCGCCGACCAGGTGACCTGTCCGACGTACGCGGGCGACATTGCCGACGCGACGGTGACGATGCTCGAAAGGGCGGGCTGTCGTCTGGGGGAATCGCACGGCCTGCACCACGTCGTGAGTCGGGACGGCGCGTCGTGGTACGACTTCGCGTGCGCGATCGTCACCGAGGCCGGCCTCGACGCGACGGTGCTCGTGTCCGCGATCCCGACGAGCGAATACCCGACGCCGGCGCGCCGTCCGGCGTGGTCGGTGCTGGACGGGTCCACGACTGCCGCGACATTCGACCTCGTCATGCCGCCATGGCGGGATGCTCTGGTCGACGCGATGCGGCGTCGGCCGTCGTCACTGCGGGCGGCGTGAGGGCGTTCAGAACGGCGCGTCGAATGCCGCCGGGAGATGCCGGATCCGGGGCGGACCGTCGTCGGGCCAGAGGATGGTGACGACGTCGAACCGCAGCGGGCGATCGGCGAGGGTGGTTCGCTGGAGCGCGGCGGCGGCGCGGACGAGGTGGAATTGCTTCTTCGTGGTGATCGCCAGTTCCGGCGCCGGGACGGCTTCGCGCCGCGTCTTCACCTCGACGAGGACGTACATCGAACGATCGGGCGTCAGGACGACGAGGTCGATCTCGTCCCGTCCGACGGCGAGGTTGCGGTGCAGGATGCGATAGCCCCGGCGGCGAAGGAACCGAGCGGCCAGGCGCTCGCCGCGCCGGCCGAGAAGTTCGGCCTGCCGGCCACGGAACCAGCGGGCGAGGTTCACCGTTTCCTGGCGTAGCGTTGTCGTCCCACGTCGTAGAGTCGGTCGCCCATGTCGTTCAACTCGCTGTGCACGACGCGCTGGGCGAGTTGCTGGAGGTAGCGGTCCTCCTCGGCCTGGCGGCGGATGCCGAGGATCTGCTCCCGGAGCGCCCGTTGCACGTCGTGGTCGTAGAGGGATCGCTCGACCGGCGGCGTGTACTGGACGACGTGCAGGAGATAGGTCGTCGAACTCTCGGGCGCGCCGGCGCGTCCGGGCGTGACCCGGGTGATCGGGCGGCTCGTGTCGCCGGCGGTCAGGCCGGCGACGGCGTCCTGGAATTCCTGGATGGCGCCGACCGGCCGTCCCGCGTCGTCGAGTTCGTACTCGGTCGCGAGGAAGCTGGGCGGCATGCCGAGTTCAGCGGCGAGGTCGACGAACGAGGCGCCGGCGGCGATGCGATCGAGCGCGTCCTGGGCCCGGGCGGGTCCGGCATCGCCTCGAAAGGCCATGCGGGCGAGGACGATCGAGCCCGGCGTGTTGAGTTCGTTCTGGGCGCGAGTGAAGCCGCGCTGGATGTCGCGCCAGGACACGACGACCCGCGTCTCGATGCGGGTCTGGAACAGATTGTTCAGGAGGGCGAGGTCCTTCTGGAGGGCGACGTATTCTTCGAGGGAGAGGCCTTCGTCGGAGAGGCGGGTTTCGGCGCCGGTCTGGGTGCCGCCGGACTCGGCGATCTTGCCCTGTCGGACGTCCTTCAGCCAGGCGAACAGCCCGCGGGCCTGTTCGGGCTTGAGCTCGGATTCGGCTTCGGCGAGGAGCAGTTCGTTGCGGACGACGAAGCGGAGGCGCTGCTGGATGATGGTACGGAGGAAGTCCTGGAAGGCTGTGGGCGTGAGTTCGTCTCGGGCCCGCAGGACGCGTTCATCGATCTCGACGAAGAAGTCCTCGGCGAAGATCGGGCGTCCGTTCACCTGGCCGACGAGACTGTCGACGATGATCCGATCGCCCGGTTGCGCGGCTCGCCGGACGGGCCGACTGCCGAGCCCGGACGCGTCGATCGGCGCCGTGATCTCCTCGACGATGACGGGCGCGCCGGATGCGGACGCCTCGTCGACGACGGGCAGCGGCCCGTTCGCGACGAAGTCGCCGACGGTGATGGTCGTCGGCCGCGCGCCGGTGAGGCCGGTGGACCGCAGCGCGGCACATCCGCCGAGGGTGATGAGGGTCACGAGGACGAGCGGCATCGCCAGGCCTCGGGAAACCCACCGTTTCTTCACGAGTTCGCCGGAGTGGTGCATCGTGCGGGCATTGTAGCGAGGAGTCGGGTCTATAATCGGCGGTTCACCAACCAACCGGCCACGACGGCCGCCAGCGAAGGGAACGGCATGTCCGAGGACAAGGCGACGCCGAAGATTCACATCGATTCGGACTGGAAGGCGCAGGCCCAGGCGGAGAAGGAGCGTCTCAGCGAGAAGGAGGCGGCTCGGGGGCCCGGCCCGTCGGTCGACGAGGGCGCGTTGCCGCCGGCGGAGTTCAAGTCCCTGATCGGGCTGCTGGCTTCGC
>JAGQOI010000019.1 GCA_020427625.1 Phycisphaerales bacterium
AACCGCCGCCGTTCGCCTTCGGCATCTGCGGCGTGCCCGACTTGCCGAACAGGCGGTAGCGTTGGCTCTGGGCGCGACGTCCGGTGCCCTCGGTCATGACCTCGCGGAGGACCGATCGCGTGAGCCGCGCCGTCGCCGGCTCGATCGCCTGGCAGCGGAACGTGAACCGCTCGTCGGCGTCGTCCATCGCGGTGATGCGGACCATCGGGAGGGAGCCGTCCCGCGCGAAGGCGCTGAACGCCCGCGCCATCTGGAGCGGCGTGATGGCGATCTCGTGTCCCATCGGCACGGAGGTCTGCGTGTGATGCGTCCACCGGCGGGCGCTGGTGACGAGCCCGGCCGATTCGCCGGGCACGCCGCAGTCGGTCTTCATGCCGAACCCGAAGCCCGCGATCGCCTCGCGCATCTCCTTCGGCGTGAGACGCTCGCCGACGATCGCCATGCCGCTGTTGAGCGACCGGATGAGGACCATGCGCCAGGTCGCATCGCCGAGGTAGGCCGTGTCGCGAATGGCCCGGCCACGACTGGTCCGGTACGGCCCGCTCGTCCCGTCGGGCGTCGGCAGATGTTCCTCCGGCGTGACCCGCTTGAGTTCGGTCGCGACGGCCCAGATGAACGGCTTGAACGTCGAGCCCGGCTCGTAGGTGTCCGTCGCACACCGGTTGCGGCCGAGCGCGGGATGAATCGAACGGGCGGGATCGCTCAGGATCGCCTCGCGACCGACCGGACGCCGGACGATGTCGGCCATCGCGAGAATCTCGCCGCTCTGACAGTCGAGCACGACCAGGCGGCCGCCGCCGGCGTTGTGCGACTCGACCGCGCCCCGGAGATTCCGCTCCGCGATCTCCTGCACCACCATGTCGATCGAGAGCGTCACGTCCTGCCCGTCCTGCGCGGGCGCGAAGCCCTTCGACTCGATCCACAACGGACGCCGACGCACGTCGCGCAGGAACCGCAACGAGCCGTCGCGCGGCGTCATGGACGCCTGGAACGTGTACTCCAGCCCGCCGAGTCCCTCGTGCTCGAACCCGACGAGTCCGATGAGCTGCTCGCCGACGTGACCGAGCGGATAGTGCCGCGCAAGGCGCGGCTCGAGCCCGACGCCCGCGATCCGATGCGCGCGGAACCGCTGGACCTGCCACTCCTGAAGCGCGTCGTGGACGATGATGAACCGCGAGGTGTCCGCCCGGCGCTGGATGGCGCGATCGACGGCGACGGGATCGAGGTCGAGGAGATCGGCGAGGTCGAGGGCGATGGTGTCGAGGTCCGTGACGGACTGCGGATCGACGAAGAGGCGGTACTGGATGGTGCTCGTCGCCAGGACGCGTCCGCGACGGTCGAGCAGGTCGCCGCGACGCGCGATCTCGGTCCGGGTCGTCTCGACGGCGCCGGCGGCCGGCGCGAGTCGGGGATCCGGCGCGACCTTGAGCTGGACGACGCGCCCGATGACGACGATGAACACGGCGAGGACGCACAGGAACAGCGCCCGTGACCAGGCCGCGACACGGGCGAGTTGACGCTCGCGGAGATCGTCGGTCGCGTCGTT
This sequence comes from Phycisphaerales bacterium, assembly GCA_020427625.1. Lineage (GTDB taxonomy): Bacteria > Planctomycetota > Phycisphaerae > Phycisphaerales > SM1A02 > JAGQOI01. The sequence continues at coordinate 1,547 of JAGQOI010000019.1, forward strand.
CGCGTGAGCCCCGCGATCAGTGTCGGGTCTGGAGGTCATCTTCGGCGGTCCGGCGGAGGGAGGCGAGGGCGGCGCGGCCCCAGTCGATGTCGTGCGGCGAGAACTCCAGCGGCACCCACGGGCCGCCGACCTGGTTCAGCGCCAGGCGGATCTCCTCGGGCGTGCACTCCGCGGCGACGCGTTCGCGGGCATCCCAGAGGCGACGTTCGGCTTCGAGGAGACGGCCGTGAATGCGGGACATCTCGTGGGCGGCATCGATGCGGTGCTGGCGGATGACGAGCAGGGTCGCCGCGAGCGCACCGAGCGTGATGATGATGAGAAGCATCTTGGCGAACATGGCCGTCCTGTCCGTTCGCGGCATGGTCCCGGTCGCGCGAGGGACGTCCTGTCCCGCGACCGGCGGCAGGGTCGCGCTCAGCGCGACGTGCGTTGGCGACTCTTCACCGGCACCTTGATCGTCGTGCCGCTCGGCACGTGATCCGGATCCTCGATGCGGTCGCGGTTCAGTTCGTAGAGTTCCCGCCACTTGCCCTCGCTGCCGAGGAATCGACCGGCGAGTTCCGACAGCGTGTCGCCGTCGACGAGGGTGTAGGTGCCGTAGACCGGGACGTTCGTGGACGTCGGGCGGCTCGGGGCCTCGGACGGTGCGGGGGTCGCTCCGGTGAGGCGGGCGCGATCGGGGATGTTCAGGCGCCGGCCCTCGCGGACCCGGTCGGGGTCGGCGATGTCGTTGTACCGAGCCAGGGCGGGCGCGAGATCGCGGTCGCCGTAGTAGGTGACGCAGATCTTCGACAGCGTCTCGAGCGCGTCGACCTGGTGCACGCGATCCGACGACGCGATCCGGCCCGGAGCGGTGCCGGGGGTCGTGCCGGGGGCGGAGGCGGGCGGCGTGACGGCCGGGGTGGTCGGTCCGGGCGGCGTGCGCAGGTCCTGGAGGTCGGGCTGCTGGATCACGACCTCGGGCGTCGCGGCGGGAGCGGTCGTCTCGCCGGGGAGGTTCGACAGTCCGCTCGCGTGCAGGCCGCCGTCGATCGCCGGCGGGATCGGGTTGAGGTCGATCACGTTCGGCGCGTTGGTGCGGGCGAGCGGATCGGAGGCGGGCAGGAGGTTGGCGATGTCCTGGCGTCGGGCGACCGAGAAGTGGTCGGAGATGAGGATGCCGACGAACAGCACCAATCCGAAGCCGAGGACGACGGCGAGCTTGATTTCCCGAGTCATTCGAATCGCGTCCATGCCAGTGATTCAGCGAGGGTCCGACGGATCGGTGCCGACGGGGGAGAAGGATCCGGGGGCGCCATCCTGACGCGACCCCAACTGTACGGCACGGAACTTGGCCGACCGGGCCCGCGCGTTCGCGACGGCCTCGGCTTCGGACGCGATGACGGGCTTGCGCGTCACCGCGGTCGCTTGGCCGCGCGCCACGAGCGCCTGAAACGCCCGCTTGACCAGCCGGTCTTCCAGACTGTGAAAACTGATGATCCCGATCCGCGCCGAAGATCCCAGCCAGTCGCCGACGGATGATGTCGCCGCCGCCGCGAGATCCTCGAGCAGTGCCGCCAGCGCACCAAGTTCGTCGTTCACGGCGATCCGCAATGCCATGAACGTGCGCGTGGCCGGGTGTCGTCTCGATGAACGAGCGCGCGAACCGTACGCCTCAGTCACCAGTTCTGCAAGCCGTGCCGTTGTCAGAATCGGCTGGTCCTTTCGAGTTTCTGCAAGTTTCCGCGCAATTGGTCGCGAGAGCGGCTCCTCGCCGTATCGAAAGATGATCTCCGCCAGCTCGCGTTCCGACAACGTCCGCACCAGATCGGCCGCCGTCACCGGCCCGTTCGGGTCCAGGCGCATGTCGAGCGGACCGTCGGCGCGAAAACTCAGCCCCCGCTCCGGATCGTCCATCTGGTTCGAGCTGAACCCGAGATCCGCCAGCACGACGTCCGCGACGATGTCCCGCTCCCGCAGACGAACGCCCAGACGCACGAAACTGTCCCGGATCCCCACGACCGGAACCCCCATCGCCTCCACCCGCGCCGAGGCCGCCGCGAGATTCGCCGGGTCCACGTCCAGCAGCACCACCCGGCCGGTCGGACCGACGCGGCTCGCCATCGCCGCGGCATGTCCGCCCCGGCCCGCCGTGCAGTCCACCACCGTCTCACCGACCCGCGGCGACAACGCCTCGAGGGTTTCCTCCAGCAGCACCGGGACATGTGCGTCGTTCCCCATGAGGCCCGGCATGGTACCGGGCGGCCGGCGGGCGGCAGAAAAACGGCGCAAAAACCCGGCGCGCGGGTCACCGCCCGCGTGATGAGACCAGGGGACGCGACGTCGTCGCCCGACAGGAGAACACCCATGCGCCGATTCCGACGCACCGCCGCGACGACCCTCGCCGCCCTCACCTTCGTTCCCGTGGCATCCGCCGACGTGATCTTCGTGAACGACAACGCCCCCGGTCCCTTCCACAACGGCAACAACTGGAACTCCGCCTACACGGACCTCCAGGACGCCCTCGCCGAGGCCGTCGCCGGCGACCAGATCTGGGTCGCGGGCGGCACCTACCGGCCGACCTCCGGCACGAACCGGACGATCTCGTTCAACATGAAGACCGGCGTCAAGCTGTACGGCGGCTTCGTGCCCGGCGCGACGGTCGTCGACGACCGCGACCCGGCGACGAACCTCACCATCCTCAGCGGCGAGATCGGCGGCGTCGGCATCGGCGACAACTCGGCCCACGTGGTCCGGGCCGCCGGCGTCACCGCAAGCGGCGTCCTCGACGGTTTCGTGATCACGCGCGGCAACGCGAACATCGTGTCCCCCGGCAACCCCGACCGATTCGGCGGCGGCATGAAGCTCATCAACGGCGGACCCACCATCCGGAACTGTCACATCGTCGACAACGTGGCCGATTTCGCCGGCGGCGGCGCCGACATCGTCCAGAGCGAGGCCACGTTCATCGACTGCCTCTTCTCCGACAACGCGGCCGGGTCCGGCGCCGGTGCCGACGCCGACAACGGCGCGCCGTCGTTCTGGAACTGCCGCTTCATCGGCAACACGGCGGACTCGAGCGGCGGCGCCATCCGCCTGCTCAACTGCACCGGCCTTCTCGTGAACTGCGAGATCAAGGGCAACGTCTGCCTCTCCCCCCTGACCGGGACGAAGGGCGGCGGCGTGTTCGTCACCGGCGGCACCGCGACCATCGTGAACTCGACCATCATCGCCAACACGGCGGCGGGCGGCGGCGGACTCGGGTTCACCGGCGCGACCGCGACGCTGCGCAACTCGATCATCTACCACAACACCGGAACCGTGGTCGGCGGCCACCTCGCCCAGATCCAGGCGACGTCGTCGACGCTCCAGGTCAACGCCTGCTGCATCGAGGATCTCGACGGCTCGCTCGGCGGGAGCGGCAACTTCGGCGACGACCCGCTGCTCGACCCGCTCAACAGCGGGGGCGCGTTCTCGCTCGGCATCGCCCGCATCCGTGCCGGATCGCCGTGCATCGACGCCGGCGGCGCCTTCCTTCCGCTCGACCTCGCGGACCTCGACGACGACGGCGTGATCTTCGAGCCCCTGCCCATCGACCTCGCGGGCAACCCTCGCGTTGCCGATGATCCGCTCGTCGGTCCCGCGGGCCTCGTGCCGGACGTCGGCGCGATCGAGTTCGCCCGGGCCGGCCTGTTCCGCCTCGTCGACGCCGACGCGACGGGCGCCGGGACCGGCCTCACGTGGGCCGACGCCTACACCGACCTCCAGGACGCGCTCGCCGACCTCAACGACCCGAAGTTCGGCGGTCCCGGCGAGATCTGGGTCGCCGAAGGCACGTACGTC
>JAGQOI010000192.1 GCA_020427625.1 Phycisphaerales bacterium
GGCGGAAGTCCACCGCGCCGACCGCCAACTGCGTGATGATTCGGACCACGTCGTCAGGTGGCGTCGCCGCTGCACGTCGGTCATGCAGATCCGATCCGCGTGCCCGATGCTCAGCAGTACGCCCGGCTCCCAGAGCCGCCCGCGGTCGAACCACTTCGCGCCGTTGGTCTCGCGCGCTCGCGGTGACGTCGGCGGTCCCGGAGCCGGTCTCGGCGTCCGGGTGGGGCGAGGACGCCGACACCGGCCCGGGCCCGTTGGGGGGTTCGCGTTGGAGGGTCGCCTCGGACGCGGGACGGGTCATCGGTCCACCCCCGCGCGCAGCGAACGCACCAGGTCGAAGATCGCGCGGCGAGCGGCCTCGGCCAGATCCGGCCACGCCCGAGCGATCTCACGTAACCCGGATTCCGCGGCCGCGTCGTCGACTGTGCCTCTGGCTGTGTCACCCCCGCACGGCGCGACCGTGACCGCCGATTCTGCGGGGTTCGTAACTCCGGCGTCGGCGGGTCGATAGCGGCGTATGATGCCGCCCATGCCCGTCCGTCGCTCCAGCCATCTCCGGTACGACGAATACACCCGCCGCCGACGCGAGGCGGCGCCGGACGCGTCCGCGAGCGCGGCACCGTCGACGACGCGCAAGCGGTCGCGGTCGTTCGTGCAGTTGTTCGGCGCCTTCGCGGCGCTGACCCGCCGTCACCGGCCGATCATCGCGGCGACGCTGGTGACGCTGACGGCGTCGACGGTGCTCGGCCTCATTCCGCCGTACGGAACCAAGATCGTCGTCGACAACGTGCTCGGCGATCATCCGCTCCCGCCGGTGCTCGCACGCCTGCTCGGGGACGAGGTGAGCGGGCAGCGCCTCCTCACGGTGATCGCTGTCGCGGTCGTGTGCATCTCCCTCGTGTCGATCCTGCTCTCGCTGTGGGGACGCTGGCAGGCGACCAAGACGACGAAGCGCGTCCAGGCCGAACTGCGCCGGAACGTGTTCGATCATGCCGTGAACCTGCCGCTCCATCGGGTCTACGAGATGAAGTCCGGCGGCGTCACGAGCATGCTCCGCGAGGACGCCGGCGGCATCGGCGAACTCATCTTCAGCATGGTCTACAACCCGTGGGGCGCGATCATCCAGCTCGCCGGCAGCCTGCTCGTGCTCGCCTTCGTCGACTGGCGCCTGCTGCTCGGCTCGCTGCTCGTCATCCCGTGCGTGTTCATCACCCACCGCACGTGGATCAGCCGCATCCGGCCGATCTACCGAGACATCCGATCGACGCGATCGATGATCGACGCACACGCGACCGAGGCGTTCGGCGGCATGCGCGTCGTCCGATCCTTCGGCCGTCACCGCACCGAGTCCGGTCGATACACCCGCAACAACCACCTGCACATCCGACAGGAACTCCTCGCCTGGCGATGGGCCCGCAGCGTCGACATGACCTGGCAGTTCCTGATTCCCGCGGCGTCCGCGGTGCTGCTGTGGTACGGCGGCACGCGGATCCTCGACGATGCCGCGCTCGTCCGGGCCGGACTCCTGCCCGCCGCCCAGGCCATCACCGTCGGCGACCTCGTCATGTTCCTCGCCTATCTCATGATGCTGCTCGGTCCGCTCGCGACGCTCGCGAGCACGGCGACGCAGTTCCAGACGAACCTCGCGGCTCTCGATCGCGTGCTCGATCTGCTCGCCGAGCCGACGGACATGCCGGATCGTCCCGGCGCCATCGTCGTCTCGCCACGGACGACCGAGGGACGCCTGACCATCCGCGACCTCTCGTTCCACTACCCGAAGTCCGACCGCCTCGTGCTCGAGCATGTCTCCTTCGAGGCGAACGCCGGCGAGGTGACGGCGCTCGTCGGGTCGAGCGGCGCGGGCAAGACGACGCTCTGCAACCTCATCGCGCGCTTCTACGACCCGACCGGCGGCGCGATCGAACTCGACGGCGTCGATCTCCGCGACATCACGCTCGACAGCTACCGGCGCCTGCTCGGCGTCGTCGAGCAGGACATCTTCCTCTTCGACGGCACCATCGCCCACAACATCAGCTACGCCTCCCGCGACGCGACGCGCGAGGACGTCCTCCGGGCCGCGCAACTCGCCAACGTGCACGAGTTCGTCGAGCCGATGGAGGCGGGCTACGACACGGTGATCGGCGAGCGTGGCGTGCGTCTGAGCGGCGGTCAGCGCCAGCGTCTCGCCATCGCCCGCGCCCTGCTGGCGGATCCGCGCATCCTCATCCTCGACGAAGCGACGAGCAACCTCGACACCCACAGCGAACGCATGATCCAGGCGAGTCTCGGTCGCCTCATGGCCGGACGCACGACCTTCGTCATCGCCCATCGCCTCAGCACGATCCGGCACGCGGACCGCATCCTCGTCATCGAGGACGGCGGCATCGCCGAGCAGGGCACCCACGACGAACTCATGGCCCGCAGCGGACGCTACCGACGCATGGTGCTCATGCAACTCCAGCCGAGCGACCAGGCCGACGTCGACGTCGTCGCGTCCGAATCGTCGACCTGACGACCGACGCGTCAGTCCGACGCCGATGAACGCCCGATCGGGCGGCCGCGCAGACGCTTGAAGTCCGCCTCCGCCGCGATGAAGCCGAACGCGGCCCACTCGTCGCCCGCCAGCAGGTCCGACAGCAGGTCCGCCGCCTCCGCCTCACGCCCGTGCATGCGGTGCCAGTTCGCGACGCCGTAGGTGATCGTCGCGCGATCGAGCGACGTCGCGTCGTCGTCGAGCAGTTCCGCCGCGGTCCGGTCGCCGCGGTACAGCAGCAGTAGCGCGTGATAGGCGTGGTTCTCGATGATCTCCATGTCGGCGTCGATCGCGTCCAGCAGCGCGTCCGCCTGCGCGGTCCGACCGAGTCGACGGAGCGTCAGGAACGACCAGTAGGTCGTCGCGACGAGCGTGTCGTCGTTCCGGCAGAACGTCATGCACGCCGCGTACGCGCTCGCCGCCGGCTCGAAGTCACCCGTGAGGTAGTACGCGAGCCCGAGGTGATACCAGATGTTGAAGTGCGTCGTCCCCCGCGGGATGTCGAGGGCGTTCGGCGCGCCGTCGGCCTCGATCTCGTCCGGGACGCCGGCGACGAGGTCCGTCGCCCGTTTCAGGTCGTCGATCGCGTGATAGAACCGACGCACCGTGATGAACCGGTGGCCGCGGTGACGGCGGAGGCGGGCGCTCTCCGGGAATCGCTCGAGCCCGTCGGTGTAGACCGCGATCGCCTCCTTGTACCGACCGACGTACCCGAGCCGTCGCCCGAGCCAGATCGTCGTCATCTCATCGTTCGGATTCCGATCGTGCGCCCGCTGGGCCGCTTCGAGGTTCGCGACCAGCGTCGGCGCCCGCGCGCCGTCCAGGATCGGCGTGTAGAGCGGCCGCCCGAGCAGCGAGATCGCCTGCAGCGTGCTCGTCCGGTCCGCGAGTTCCTCGGCGACCGTCGGGCCGCCGGTTCGCGGCGCGGCGCACGAGGTCAGGGCGAGTCCCCACATCAGGAGTACGACTGTGCATCGGGTCATCCATCGATCCTCTCGTCCGCTCGATCGGGCGTCACCGGCGCCCCGGAGATCATACCGCCTGTGCGAGCGACGACCGTCGGCGCTCCGCCGGACGCGCTACGATGCGGCGTGGATCCGGCCTCCGCCATCGTGCTCTACGACGGAACCTGCGGCATGTGCTCGCGGGGGACGGCGCGTCTGCGCCGGATCGTGCCGCCGGAGATCGCGTTCGTCGACTTCAACCAGCCGGGCGCGCTCGATCCGTACCCGGCGCTCGATCCGGAGACCTGCGCGCGGCGGATGCATGTCGTCCGGTCGGACGGCGCGGTGCTGGGCGGATTCGACGCGCTGATCTGGCTGCTCGGCGCGGGACCGCGACGGCGCTGGATCCGCCGGGTCGGCGGGCTTCCGATCGTGCGCCACGTCGGCGAACTGGCGTATCGCGTCGTCGCCGCGAACCGGCATCGGTGGTCCGGGTCGACGCCGACCTCGTGTCGCCGGCCCTGAGACCGGATGCGTCAAAACCGGATACGCTATGGTCGAGGATCCGGACGCGCGGCACGGTCGTCGCGTTTCGGAACGTCAGGGTCGGAACGTCAGGGAAGGAGGCGGTGGTGTCGTCCGCGGGCAATGCAAAGCGATTTCGTCTGGTCTCGATGGGCAGCCCGACCGAGATCGCGCTCGATCTCGTGCCGCCCGGCCCGTACACCATCGGCCGACGCACGACCCATGCCGTGTGTCTCGGCGGCGAGGACCTCGTCTCCCGCGATCACGCCGCGATCCTGCACCGATCCGATCGCGAAGGCGGGACGTGGTTCCTGGTCGACACGTTCAGCAAGCACGGCACGCGCCTGAACGGTTCCACGGTGCCCGGCGGGCAGGAGTATCCGCTGCGCCCCGGCGACCTCATCGACATCGCGCCGTGGACGTTCCGCGTCATCGACCCCGAGAGCGAAACGCAGCGGACGAGCCGCGTCGCGACCATCGACGAGGACACGCACGGCGCGCCGTCGATGGAGACCATCGACGTCGGGCTCAGTCGCGAGATGGCTCGTGAACGCCTTTCGCTCATGCTGCGTTGCGCGGAATCGATCCACAAGTCGACCGACCTGCGCATGCTCGCCGAGACCATCGCCGAAGCCGCCCTGAGCGGGACCGGGTTCCAGAACATCGCCGTGCTCTCGCCGCTCGACAAGTCGGACGATGTCGAGGTCATCGCCTACCGGGGTGCCATCCTCGGACGCAACGCGACGCTGTCGATCAGCCGCTCGCTGCTCGTGAAGGCGGCCGAGGGTCAGCCGGTGCGGGTCGCCGAGGCGTCGGACTTCATCGTGACGGGCGCGAGCATCGCCGACCTCGGCATCCTCCAGGCCCTGTGCGTGCCCCTCATGCTCGGCAAGACCGTCGCGGGCTTCCTGTACCTCGACAACCGGCTCGACCAGTCGCGCCCGGTCCGCGTGCCGCCCGACGCCGCCGAGTTCGCCGCCGGACTCGGACGCCTCGCCGCACTCGCCATGGCGAACCTCATGCGCCGAGACCTCGAACTCCGTCACGCCCGCGTGCAGGCCGACCTCGAAGCCGCGGCCGAGGCGCAGCGGTGGGTCTTCCCCAGCCGCCAGGGGGTCTTCGGACGCCTGTCCTACGTCGGCGAGAGTCGCCCGGGTCAGCTCCTCGGCGGCGACTTCTTCGACGTCATCCAGCTCGACGGGCATCGGGTCGCGGTCGCCGTCGCCGACGTGTCGGGCAAGGGCATCCCCGCGTCGGTGCTCATGACCGAGACGCAGGGATTCCTGCACGCCGCCCTGCTCCAGGGCGATCCGGGACGTGCCGTCACCGAACTCAACCGCTTCGTCCACCCCCGGCGGCCCGCGAACCGGTTCGTCACCCTCTGGGTCGGCGTCTTCGACACGAACGCGAACACCGTGACCTACGTCAACGCCGGGCACGGCAACGCGATCATGGCCCTGCCCGATCGAACCTTCCGCGCCCTCGACACCGGCGGCGGGTGGCCGGTCGGGGTGGCGCTCGACACGATCTACACCGCCGAGACCACCCGACTCGAGCCCGGCGGACGAGCCGTCATCGTCAGCGACGGCGTCACCGACCAGCGGAACCCGGCGGCGACCGACCAGTCGAGCTTCTTCGGCATGAGCGGCGTCCGTCGCTCGCTCATCGACTCCCAGGGACAACCCGATCAGATCGCCGCCCTCTTCACCGGACTCATCGGACACGCCGGCTCCCAGCGCCTCGCCGACGACGCGACCGCCATCATCGTGTGGTGGGACTGACCACCCGCGAC
>JAGQOI010000193.1 GCA_020427625.1 Phycisphaerales bacterium
CGGCGCGGCGCGTCGTCTCGGGTGATGTCGCGGCGGGTCGGGGGTCATGTTCGGGGGGCATGTCCGGGGGTCATGTTCGGGGGTCGGGTTGGGGGTCGTGGTGATCGCCCGTCGCGGACGAATTCTGTTAGGATCCGCGACTCGTCAGCCGCCGGTCCGCCGGCCATCTCTAGCGAGGGAATCATGTTGAAGTCGTGGCTTCAATCCGGACTGATCGCGGGTCTCGTCCTGTTCATGGGCTCGATGGGCGGATCGGCCTGGGGGGCGCCGCTGGACGATGCGATCCGGCAGTTGAACGCCCATTCGTCGGTCGCCGTGACGGCGGAGCACGCGAGCTATCGCGCCGTGTTCGACGCGGTCATCGAGTTGTCGGAACCGCCGCTGCCGATCGGTCCGTCGTTCAATCTGACGACGATCCACGCGAAGATGCCGGAGTGGTCGAAGGTGTCGGCCTGGGCGGAGGCGAATCCCAAGCTGGCGTCGGCGATCCTGGCCGCCCGGGACGCGGTCGCGACGGGCATGCCGTACGGCGTGTCGGCGATCGAGTCGAAGTATCGCGACGCGGGTCTGTACGTGGGGCTCGTCGGCGAGGAGGGTCGGTCGACGACGAACTTCGCCTATCTCGGCGCCGTCGACCTGGTCGCGGCGTACGCGACGGCGGAGACGTACCGGCTGTTCGAGGCGGGTCGGACGGACGACGCCCTGCGTCTGTCGGTCGCCCATCTCGTGCTGCTGCGTCAGTTCTGCGATCGGCAGTTCACGCTGGAGAAGAAGTTCGCCATCCGCCTGCTCACGGAGGCGCTCGGCAACCTCTGCGACCAGATGTACGTGTACCTGCCGACGATCACGCGTGAGCAGTTCTACGACCTCGCGTGGTGGGAGATCCTGTCGCTGCGTCCGGAGCCGGGTCGCCTCGAGATGCCGGAGGGCGACCGGGTGCTGGCGGAGTCGATCCTGCGCTCGACGTTCGACGCCGATGACCAGGCGGACACCGAGAAGTTCGCCGAGGTCTACGGTCCGATCCAGGCGCGGGACGAGCCGCTGACGCGCTTCGGTGCGGTGAAGCGCTGGGCCTGGATCGCGACCGTGCACGTCTCGCTCGAGGAGGCGCTGCACAAGCTCACGACGGTCTACGACGACTGGTGGCGGCGCTGGCGCATCAAGGACAACGACCCGGTGCTCGATCTGCCGACCGCCTTCGACAAGACGAACGCGATCCGGTACGGCGCCGTCGTGCTCACGCTCGAGGACGTCGAGAGCCTCTTCGAGATCCGCAACGAACTGATCGCCGCCGTGAACGGCACCGCGATGGCCGCGGGTCTCTGCGGGTACGTCAAGGTGTTCGAGCAGTATCCGCCGGACGTCGAACGGGTCTACGCCCAGTTCTGCCGGAAGCTGTCGGATTCCGATCCCTGGCATCCCGGCCAGCTCGACGTCGCGTACCGTCCGTTCAAGTACCGCTTCGTGTCGTCGCGCCATGCGGTCGACACCGTGTACGGTCGCGTCTGGGTCGAGAAGAACACGGGCCTGCTCTACGCCCGGGGCACGGATCGCGAGGACAACCTCGCCGAATCGCATGCCTTCGACGGCGCGCAGGGCGACATGGTGATCTGGCCGCCGATCAAGGCGCTCGCCCGCGAACAGGGCCTCGTGCCCTGACGTCGACGACCATCGGGAATGTTCGAGCGTGATGCCCGGTTGACGTCGGTGACGGCGTTCGTCGTCGCTCACCGTCCAGCCCCCCACAGAGGAATCCACAGCGTCATGTCCACCGTCGAGAAGGTCCTCATCATCGGCAGCGGTCCCGCCGGCTGGACCGCCGCGATCTATGCCGCCCGCGCCAACCTGAACCCGATCTGCTACATCGGCGAGCCGCAGGCGAATCCCGCGCCGGTGCTGCCCGGCGGACAGCTCATGCTCACGACCGAGGTCGAGAACTATCCCGGCTTCCCCGACGGCGTGACCGGTCCGGACATGATGCAGATGTTCCAGAAGCAGGCCGAGCGGTTCGGCACCCGCATCGTCGGACGCGACATCGCATCGTGCGACTTCTCGCGCCGGCCGTTCGTCCTCCGCGACTCCGACGGCGGCGAAGTCAAGGCCCACGCCGTCATCATCGCGACCGGCGCCACCGCCAACTGGCTCGGACTCGAGAACGAACTGCGCCTCGCGACCACCGGCGGCGGCGTGAGCGCCTGCGCCGTGTGCGACGGCGCGCTGCCCATGTACCGCGATCAGCCCCTCGCCGTCGTCGGCGGCGGCGACACCGCGATGGAAGAGGCGCACTACCTCGCCAAGTTCGCGTCCACCGTGCACATCATTCACCGACGCGACGAGTTCCGCGCGTCCAAGACGATGCAGGAACGCGTCCTCGGACTCCCCAACGTCAAGGTGCACTGGAACAAGACCGTCGTCGACGTCATCGGCGAGACGACCATCTCCGCCGTCCAACTCAAGGACACCGTCACCGACGAGGTCTCCACCCTCGACGTCACCGGACTCTTCATCGCCATCGGACACACGCCCGCGACCGGGTTCATCAAGGACGCCGGAATCACCTTCGACGACAAGGGCTACATCGCCCTCGACGGACACGACAGCCGCACGAACATCGAAGGCGTGTTCGCGGCCGGTGACGTCGCCGACTCGGTGTACCGCCAGGCCGTCACCGCGGCCGGAATGGGC
>JAGQOI010000194.1 GCA_020427625.1 Phycisphaerales bacterium
AACAACGGGCCGCCGACCGTCCGCCATTCCCGAAAAACGACGATTCTTGCCGGAAGAACGCGAATACCCGCTCGGTCCGCCGACCGCCCGGCCGAGAGGGGTCGCCGCCGCCGGGAGCCGCCCGGACCCGCGGGCGACCTCAGTCGAGCAGATCGACGCTCCGGAATCGACGACCCTCGAGGAGTTCCAGGCTCGCGCCGCCGCCGGTCGAGACGTGACTGAACTGGTCGGCGAAGCCGAACTGCTCGACGGCCGCGGCCGTGTCGCCGCCGCCGACGACGGTCGTCGCGCCGTGGCGGGTCGCCGACGCGATCGCCTCGGCGACCTGTCGGGTTCCGACGTCGAAGGGCTTCGTCTCGAACGCGCCCATCGGGCCGTTCCAGACGATCGTCTTCGCGTGGCGGAGGATGCCGTTGAACTGGCCGGTGGTCTTGGGTCCGATGTCGAGGCCCATCCAGTCGCCCGGGATGTTGGTCTCGAAGACCTCCACCGGCGTCACGTGGGCGAGGGCCTTTCCGCAGACATGGTCTTCGGCGAGGATCAGGTCGGTCGCGTTCGCCGCCGCCTCGTCGATGATCTTCTGCGCCTCCCCGCGCATGTCGTTCTGCACGAGACTCGCGCCGACCTTGCGCCCGAGAACCTTGAGGAACGTGTACACCATCGCGCCGCCGACGAGGATCGTGTCGACGCGTCCGAGGAGATTGTGGACCGCGCCGAGCTTGTCCGACACCTTGGCGCCGCCGAGCACGGCGACGAAGGGATGTGCGGGATTGCTCAGGGCGCCGTCGAGGAAGTTCAACTCGCGGGCGAGCAGCAGGCCGCTCACGCGCGGCTTGCCGACCATCGCCTCGGGCACGGCGACCATCGACGCATCATCCCGGTGCGCGGTGCCGAAGGCATCGTTGCAGTACACGTCGCCGTAGGCCGCGAGCGCGCCCGCGAACGCCGATCCGCCCTTCTTCTCCTCGGCGTGAAACCGGAGGTTCTCCAGCACGACGATCGTGCCCGGCGCCATCGCCTGCACGGCGGCGGCCGCCGCGGCACCGATGCAGTCGTCGCCGGGGAATTCGACCGTGACCGAGCCGAGCAGTTCGCGCAGCCGATCCGCGGCCGGGCGGAGGCTGTACTTCGGCTCCGGCCCCGTGCCTGCCGGTCGTCCGAGATGGCTCATCAGAATGAGACGACCGCCACGGTCGATGACCGAACGGATGGACGGCAGGGCGAGCCGGATGCGGCGGTCGTCGGTGATCGCGCCGGACGCGTCCAGCGGCACGTTGAAGTCGACGCGCATGAGGACGCGCGCATCGGCGACGTTCACGGAGTCGATCGTCTTCCTGGTCATCTCGCGGAGTCTCCGGACAAAACGGTTGAGAGAGTCCCGCATCATACTGCCGAGCCGACCGCTCGGGGTCGCAGCGGACGGTCTTTCAGACGGTTCCGTCCCGCCCGATCACCGCCGCGCCCTACCATCTCAACACCCATGCCCGATCGACCGATCATCCTCATCCTCGGCCCGACCGCCGGCGGCAAGACCGCCCTCGCCATCTCGCTGGCGAACGCCCTGCCCGGCGGCGGCGAATGCGTGTGCGCCGACTCGATGCAGGTCTACCGCGGCATGGACCTCGGGACCGCCAAGCCCACCGCCGCCGAACAGGCCGCCGCACCGCACCATCTGCTCGACGTCGCCGATCCGGCCGACGACACCTACAGCGTCGACACCTGGCTCGCCGACGCCGAACGGGCCATCGCCGACATCCGGGCCCGGAACCGCTGGCCGCTCGTGGTCGGCGGCACGAACCTCTACGTTCAGGCGCTCCTCTATGGATTGTTCGACGGGCCCGCACCCGACCCGGTCCTCCGGGACGCCCTGCGGGCTCGCGACACGGACGACCTGCGCCGGGAACTGGAGGCGATCGATCCCGCGGCGGCGGCGCGGATTCACCCGAATGATCGCAAGCGCACCGTTCGCGCCATCGAGGTCTTCCGCGCGACCGGCCGCCCGATCAGCGATCAGCAGCAGGAATGGGCCGCCGCCGGACCGCGATCGGACGCCATCATCCTCGGCCTCGACTACCCGCCGGAGGTCATCAATCCGCGGATCAACGCCCGGGTGAAGGCGATGGTGGCGTCGGGCCTCGTGGAGGAGGTCCGGGCGCTGCGGGCGGCGTCGCGCCT
>JAGQOI010000195.1 GCA_020427625.1 Phycisphaerales bacterium
GAATAGGTCGTGATGCCGGCGCACAGCAGCGGAGCCGCGCCGGCGGGATCGAGGTTCTTGGGCACCCTGAGGGTGAACGACTCGTCGACGACGATCTTCTCGGAGTACCCGCCGAAGGTCATGCCGCCCGAATGCACGTCCGGACCGTTGTACGAGAACACCGGACCGTTGATGCAGAACTGCTCCAGGCCCTGCGCGCAACTCGTGCACGTGCGGCAGGAATCGACGAGGCATCCGACGGCCGCGAGGTCACCAACGGCGAACGTCGTGACGTCCCGCCCGACGCGCGTGACGCGCCCGAGAATCTCGTGCCCGGGCACCACCGGGAACGTCGTCATCCCCCACTCGTCGCGCGCGAAGTGCAGGTCGCTGTGACAGACGCCGCAGAAGAGGATGTCGATCTCGACGTCCCGCGCGAGCGGCTCGCGACGGTCGATCGTGTACGGCGCGAGCGCGGACGTGGCGGACTGAGCGGCGAAGGCCTTGGTCGGCATCGAGGGTCTCCAGGGATTCGGATCGCGAGGGCGGCGAAGCGCGGCCCGGGATGGTACACCGTTCCGCGGTCGAGGCGAGCCCCCTGCCCAACCGTGCGCGGGTGCGACCGCGCCGCGCCGCGGGGATCGGTCCGCCGCGTCGCCGCGACCGACGCGCTACAATGAGGATCGTCCCCCCGGCGGTCGCGGCAGCCCGGATCCACGAGATGGTTCCGGCCGCGGCCGGCCTTCGAGCGATGTTCGAGCCAAGGCGTTTGTCCACATGACCACCCCCGCGCTCCGCGCCATCGGATGGAATTCGTTCTTCGAAGACCAGCTCGCATCGATCGACCGGTCGTCCGTCATCATCGCCCGCGTCTCGGCGCATCACGGGAGCGAGGTCGCGCTGTACGGTGAGACCGGCGAGTTCCGCGTGCCGGTGCAGAACGCGGAGACCGACGGGAAGGTCGCGGTCGGCGACTGGCTGGTGCTCAATGCGACGGACCGCCGCGCCGTCCGACGCCTCGAGCGACGGACGCTGCTGTCGCGCAAGGCGGCCGGCGAGGAGGCCAAGCCGCAGATCCTCGTCGCCAACGTCGACACCGTCTTCATCGTCAGCGCCTGCAACGAGAACTTCAATCTGTCCGGCATCGAACGGTACCTGGCGATGACCCTCCAGGCCGGCGCCGTCCCGGTGGTCGTGCTGACGAAGGCCGACCTCTGCGACGACGCGGCCACGCTGGTCGAACAGGCGCGACAACTTCACCCGCAACTGTGCGTCGAGGTCATGGATGCGCGTCGACCGGAGGAGGCCGGCGTCCTGAGCACCTGGTGCGGGCCCGGCCAGTCGGTCGCGCTGCTGGGTTCGTCGGGAGTCGGCAAGTCGACGCTCGCGAACGCGCTCGGTGCGGGCGAACTGACGACCGGGCGGATCCGCGAGAAGGACGGCAAGGGCCGGCACACGACGACGTGGCGTTCGCTGCACCTGCTCCCGACGGGCGGCGTGCTCGTGGACAATCCCGGCGTGCGGGAGTTCCAGTTGCCGGCCTGCGAGGACGGCGTCGAGGATCTGTTCGAGGACGTCGTCGACATCATCGCCGAGTGCCGGTTCAGCAACTGCGCCCACGACGGCGTGCCCGGGTGCGCCGTGACGGCCGCGATCGAATCGGGCGCACTCGACGAGCGCCGCTTCGCGAACTACCGCAAGCTCCGCGACGAGCAGTCGCGCCACGCCCGGATCCTCGCCGATCGTCGCGAGCGCGAGCGCAAGGCGAGCGGCACGTACAAGGCGGCGATCGCGCGAAAGCGACGCCGGCGCGAGGAGTCGTGAACGCGCCGCTCCCGACGGGTCCGCGGCGGGTCGCCATGCGGGTCGGGAGCGGCGTCAGCGCGGCGTGAGTCGGATCACGGTTGCACGACCAGCGCCGTCGACGGCACGTCGAGACCGACGACCTCGACCACCATGTCGTCCACCCAGACCGTGCCGCTGCCGCTGAGCAGGGCGCCGAAGACGATCTGTTCCGCGTTCGGCGCGACGTCGAGGACGACCGAGTACGTCCGCCAGCCGGTGGTGCCGACGATCGGCCGCGGGTCCATGTTGTCGAATGCGATGGGATGGTCGGCGCCGTCGATGCGCATCCAGATCGCGGCTCTGCGGGCTCGCTCGCTGCGCACGACAGCGGTGAGCCGGATCCGCTTGCCGCGGTACGGGTGGGCGGACAGCCCCGAATTGAACCCGTCGAACACGTCGAGCGTGGCCGACGGATCCTCGCCGCGGATGACGGCGCTGCGAAGACCACGGTACGGGTCGAGGTCACTGATGCTCTTCACGAACCCGGGCCTGACGCCGCGACTCCGGTTGTCGGGCAGACCCCACTCGAAGTCGAGCCGCGCGAGGACGGCGCCCGCGGCACACTCATCCCGGCGCTCGACGACGTCCGGGTCGTACTCGAACGTGTAGCCGGAGATCCACCAGCGATCGCCGACGCGCACGAGATGAAGATCGTGCGGACGTCGGTCCGCGTCGGAGTACGCGGCGATCGCGCGGGCGCCGTCGTCCGAACGCACGACGAGCGCTCCCGCCGGCGGCGGGAGTGCGCCGAGGGTCATGAGCGCGCGCTGATCATCGCGTTCCCAGTACACCA
>JAGQOI010000196.1 GCA_020427625.1 Phycisphaerales bacterium
AGGGATGCGCGGCCAGGGAGAACAGTTCGCCCCACCAGAAGTCCAGCCCGCACTCGGCGCAGCGTCCATGGACCGGGCACCGGTCGGTCCAGCGGGACCGTTCGCCGGTGAAGTCGTAGGCGCAGCGCGGGCAGGAGGCATGACGGGGAGCCGGCATGGAGTCACTGTTCCTTGTGTCGTGCGCGCTGTCCAGCGCGGACCTGTCGCGATTCGAGATTCCTGATACCGTTTTGCCTTATGGCGAAGAAGACCACCACGAAGGCCGCCCGCACCCGGATCGAACGGGATTCGATGGGCGAGATGACCGTCCCGGCCCACGTCCTGTACGGCGCGACGACCCAGCGGGCCGTGCTCAATTTTCCCGTCTCCGGCCGACCCGTGCCGCCCGACGTGATCCTCGCGTTCGCCCACCTCAAGCGGGCGTGCGCGGAGAGCAACGTCGAGTTGAAGAAGCTCCCCGCGGCGCTCGGGCGCCTCATCGTCGACGCCTGCGACGAGATCGTCGACGCCCTCGGCGGACCCGAGGCGCAGACGTTCATGGCGCACTTCCCGATCGACGTGTTCCAGACCGGTTCGGGTACGTCGACGAACATGAATGTCAACGAAGTCGTCTCCAACCTCGCCTGCCGCGCGGCCGGCAAGGCGATCGGCGCCAAGGACCCGATCCATCCCAACGATCACGTGAACATGGGCCAGTCGTCCAACGACACGTTTCCCAGCGCCATGCAGATCGCGGCGGCGGCGCTCGTGCACCGTTCGCTCATCCCGGCGTTGAAGGATCTCGCCAAGGGTCTGCGCGCGAAGGCGAAGAAGTGGGACTCGATCGTGAAGATCGGGCGCACGCACCTCATGGACGCGACGCCCATCCGGCTCGGGCAGGAGTTCAGCGGCTTCGCGGCCCAGATCGAGTACGGCGTCCTCCGGGCCGAGCGCGCGATGATGCGCCTCGCGGAGAATCTCCCCCTCGGCGGCACGGCGGTGGGGACCGGCATCAACACGCATCCGAAGTTCGGCGGACTCGTCGCGAAGCGTCTGTCGAAACTCACCGGCGTCGCGTTCGCGGAGGCGGCGAACCACTTCGAGGCGCAGGCGACGCGGGACTGCGTCGTCGCGGCGTCGGGCGAACTGCGAACGATCGCGGTGTCGCTGTCGAAGATCGCCAACGACATCCGCTGGCTCGGCTCGGGTCCGCGCTGCGGCCTGTTCGAACTCGCGCTGCCGGCGACGCAGCCGGGATCCTCGATCATGCCCGGCAAGGTGAATCCCGTCATCTGCGAGTCCGTCATCCAGGTGTCCTGCCAGGTCATCGGGAACGATGCCGCGATCACCCTCGGCGGCCTCGGCGGCGTCGGCTCGCTGCTCCAGCTCAACGTCGCGATGCCGATGATGGCCGCGAACCTCGTCGATTCCATCACGCTCCTCGCCAACGCCTCGCGCATGTTCCTCGTGAACTGCATCGAGGGACTCGAAGTGAACCGCGCGATCGCGACCGGCATGGTCGAGAAGAGCCTCATGATGTGCACGTCGCTCGCGCCGGAGATCGGTTACGACGCCGCGGCGAAGGTCGCCAAGGGCGCGTTCGCCTCCGGCCAGTCCGTGCGCGAATACGTCCTCGAACACAAGCTCGTCGAGGCGAAGCGTCTCGACGAACTGCTCGATGCGAGGGCGATGACCGAGCCGGGCTGAGTCCGGGGTCTACAGTCGCTCGACGAACGCCCGCGTCGCTGCCGCGAGTCCGGCGGGATCGACGCCGTGCGCGTCGAGGTGACGCCCGTCGGGGACCGTCCACACCGTGCCGTCCGCGACCGCCGCGGCGAGCCGGGCGGCGTCGTCCGGCGGCGCGATGTCGTCCGCCTCGCCGTGCACGAACAGGACCGGGCAGGCGACGCGTCGGATCTCGTCGAGGAGGTTCACGTGCCGGACGCCGACGAGGCGGAGCCAGGTCCGCATGAGATCGGTGATCGGTCGCGTCGGCAGGTGCTGGCGCCGGAGACGCGCCCGCAGCGCGATGTCGAAGTCGACGTACGCGCCGTGCAGGACGAGGCCGGCGATGCGGGCGCGGGCCGGATGGTCGGACGCTGCCGCGCGAATGACGATCTCCGCGCCCATGGAGAATCCCACGAGGACGATGCGCGGGTGGTCGTCGAGTCGTTCGAGGAGGGCGAGGAGGTCGAGGTGTTCGTCGGCGCCGAGGCGGCTCGGTCCGCCGCTCGCGTCGCCGTGTCCGCGGAGGTCGTACAGGGCGGCATGTCCGGCGAGGTCGGGCCAGGGTTCGAGTCGGGCGAGCATGTCGATGCGGGATTGTCCCCAGCCGTGGACGAGGACGACGGCGAGGTCGCGGGCGTCGTCGAACGTGATGTCCCACACGGGCAGGGCGGCGCCGTCGGGTCGGTCGAGCGTCCACTCGATGAAGGCGAGGTCGCGTTCGCCGGGATCGCAGGCGCAGCCGCGGGCGACGGCGTAGCCGGCGGTTCGCCGGTGGGGATGCCGCGCGCGGTACGTCGTCATCACCGTGACGAGGGCGATGCTGAGGATCGCGGCGATGCCGAGCAGGGAGAGCAGGGGGAGCATTGGGGGGATCGCGGGCGTGGTCGGGGTTCGGACCGGGTCGGGCGCGTTGGGGTACAGTACGGGCATGAAACCGAGTCTCCAACTCGGAGCGCGGGCGGAGGTGGTCGTCGAGGTGACGGAGGACATGTGTCCGGCGTTCGACGGCGTCATCGTGCATCGCGTGTACTCGACGTGGTCGATGGCGCATCACATGGAGTTGGCCGCTCGTCTCGTGCTCGCGCCGCACCTGGAGGCGCATGAGGAGGGGATCGGTTCGCATCTGTCGATCGATCACGTCGGACCGACGCCCCTCGGGCACCGGGTGCGGGTGGAGGCGGAGGCGGTGGAACTCGGTCGGACGACCCTCGTGTGCGACGTCACCGCGTATCATGTCCGTCCCGGCGGCGACGAGCGGGTCGTCGGGCGCGGGCGGCAGGTGCAGCGGGTCCTGCCGAAGACGAAGCTCGCAGCGCTGATCGAGAGGGCGTCGCAATGACGACAGGAACGACCTCCGCGACGACGACGGAACCCAAACCCATGACCGACGCATCGCTGATTCTCACCGAGACCGACGGCGCCGTCGGCATCATCCGGCTCAATCGCCCGAAGGTGCTCAACGCGCTGAACCCCGAACTCATGTCGATGCTCGCGGCTCAGTGCGAGGCGTGGGACAAGGATCCGGCGATTCACGTGATCCTCATCGCCGGCAGCGAGCGGGCCTGGGCCGCGGGCGCCGACATCGGCGACATGGCCGAGCGCAGCGCGATCGAGATGTACGAGCGCGACCAGTTCGCGACCTGGGAGCGGATCAAGCGCGTGAAGAAGCCGCTCGTCGCCGCGGTGAGCGGCTGGGCGCTCGGCGGCGGGTGCGAGCTCATGATGCACTGCGATATCGTGATCGCCTCCGAGACGGCGCAGTTCGGTCAGCCGGAGATCAACATCGGCGTGATGCCGGGCGCGGGCGGGACCCAGCGCCTGAGCCGCGCGGTCGGCAAGGCGATCGCGATGGACGTGATCCTCTCCGGCCGGTTCCTGAGCGCCGACGAGGCGTACCGCTTCGGGCTGGTGAGCCGCGTCGTGCCGACGGAGCACTACTACTCCGAGGCGTTGAAGGTCGCGCACGCGCTCGCGAAGAAGTCGTCCATCGCGCTTCGTCTCGCGAAGGAGGGCGTGCTCAAGGCGTTCGAGACGACGCTGAGCGAGGGTCTGGAGTACGAGCGCAAGCTCTTCTACATGCTGTTCGCGACCGAGGACCAGAAGGAAGGCATGCGGGCGTTCGTCGAGAAGCGTCGCCCGGACTTCAAGGGCCGCTGATGCGCGCCGGAATCCTCACCCGCACCACGAGGCAGACCCGACCATGACCACCGCGACCACCTACGAGACCATCGCCTTCACCGTCGCCGACCACGTCGCGACGATCACGCTGAATCGTCCGACGGTCTACAACGCGTTCAACGACGCGCTCACGACCGAACTGCACGACGCCCTGAAGACCGCCGAGCGCGACGCCGACGTGCGCGTCGTCGTCATCACCGGCGAGGGCAAGGCGTTCAGTTCCGGCCAGGACCTCGGTGATCTCAAGGCGAAGTACGTGCCCGGTCACGTGCCGCACCTCGGCGAGGACCTGAAGCGCCGCTACGACCCGATCATCACCCGCATCACGTCGATGGACAAGCCGGTCATCGCCGCCGTGAACGGCGTCGCCGCCGGGGCCGGATGCAGTCTCGCACTGGCCTGCGATCTTCGCGTCGCCAGCGAGCACGCGTCGTTCATCGAGGTGTTCATCAACGTCGGGCTCATCCCCGACTCCGGCAGCACGTGGTTCCTGCCCCGTCTCGTCGGACTCGGCAAGGCGATGGAACTCTGCTGCACCGGCGACAAGGTCGGCGCCGAGGAGGCGCTGCGCCTCGGCCTGGTGAACTCGGTCGTCCCGGCCGCCGAACTCATGAGCGCGACCATGACGCTCGCGGGCCGCCTCGCGAACCTGCCCGGGCGCGGCCTCGCCCTGACCAAGCACCTGCTTCGTCGCTCCTTCGAGCGCGATCTCAAGGCGCAACTCGAGGCCGAGGCGTTCGCCCAGGAGACGGCGGGCATGACCGCCGATCACACCGAGGGCGTCGTCGCGTTCATCGAGAAGCGCAAGCCGACCTTCACCGGACGATGAGTCCGGTCCCCGAGGACCATCGACCCATGAGCCACCCGCCCGTCGAACCCGGAACGATCGCGATCATCGGCGCCGGCACGATGGGCGCCGGCATCGCGCAGGTCGCCGCCGCCGGCGGCTGGACCGTCGAACTCATGGACGTCTCGCCTCCGGTCGCCCACGCCGCCGTCGCCGGCATCGGCACGCGCCTCGACCGGCTGGTCGAGAAGGGTCGCCTGACCGCCGCGGCTCGCGACGACATCGCCTCCCGTCTGCTCGTCGCGACCTGCGCGAACTGTCTCGCCGGGTCCGACATCGTCCTCGAGGCGATCGTCGAGGATCTGGACGTGAAGACCGCCGTGCTCACGGGCGTGCTCCCCGCCCTGCGCGACGACGCGATCATCGCGACGAACACGTCGTCGCTGTCGGTCACCGAACTCGGGGATCGGATCGGTCGCCCGTCCCGCACGGTCGGCATGCACTTCTTCAATCCCGCGCCGCTGATGAAGCTCGTCGAGGTCATCGCCGGGCGTCACACCGACGCGGCCGTCGTGGACCGCGTCGCCGCGGTCGGCGCGTCGTGGGGCAAGGTCGTCGCGCGGGCCGCGGACGTGCCGGGCTTCATCGTGAATCACGTCGCCCGCCCGTACTATCTCGAGGCGTTCCGGATTCTCGAGGACGGATTCGCGCCGGTCGCCGTCATCGACGGCGCGATGAAGACGCTCGGCGGGTTCCGCATGGGTCCGTTCGAGCTCACCGATCTCATCGGTCAGGACGTGAACGCCGCGACGACCCGTTCGGTGTGGGCGCAACTCGATCATCCGCCGCTGCTGCATCCGAGTCGCGTGCAGGAGCGGCTCGTCGCGGGCGGTCATCTCGGGCGCAAGTCCGGCCGCGGCGTCTACGACCATTCCGGCGAGGCGCCGACGCCGGCGCTGGCCGTCGAGGCGCGATCGCTGGCGATGTCGGATGAACTGGCCACGTCGGTCGATGCCTTCGTCGCCGGCGCGAGTACGGGCACGGGGTCGGCGCTCGAACGGTACGTCTTCGCGCGGGTGCTCGTGTCGATCATCGCGCAGGGTGCGCTGGCGAACGAGCGTGGGGTCGCCGATCGCGCGGACATCGATGCCGCGCTGATGTACGGCGTGAACTACCCGAAGGGTCCGTTCACCTGGGCGGACGAGATCGGCATCGCGACGTGCTGCCGCCTGCTGGACGCGCTGAACGCGACGGTGTCGGACGGGCGCTTCGCGGTCCCGGAGTCCCTGTCTTCGCGGGTGTGATCGGGTTCACCACGGAGGCACGGAGGACACGGAGGGTCATGCATGGTTTCGGATCGTGATGTCGGCGACGTCCGCCTGATCGATCGTTGTCCGCTGCTGCCTTCCGAACCCGATCCGCTTGCACCGTGACTCCGTGGTACACCGCCGCCGGGACGGCGACGACGCATCTGCGCGACGAAGTTCACCACGGAGGCACGAAGTCACGGAGACGAAGCAGGGATTTGGTTCGGAGCGCGGCACGATCGCGCGAAGAGCGCCGATCGCCCGCGAGTGCCCGCCGCGCAGTCTCTTCAAACCATTCCCGCCCCTCCGTGACCTCCGTACCTCCGTGGTGCAATCCCGTGGTGCCATCCTATTTCACGGTGGTCAGCCAGGCCGCGAGGAGGTCGATGGTCGCCTGGAGGTCGGTGCGGTCGATGGATTCGGTGACGGTGTGGATGTAGCGCGTGCCGCAGACGACGGCGGCGGTGCGGACGCCGCCGTTTGACATCTGGATCGCCGCGCCGTCCTGGCCGCCGCGGGGGAGGATGCAGCGCTGGTGGGGGATCTTCTTCTTGCGGGCGACTTCGCAGAGGTCCTCGACGAGCCGATGGTCGGCGATCATCGAGCCGTCCTGGAGCATGATGCCGACGCCGTCGCCGTGCTTGGTGACGCGCAGCTTGTCGGGCACGCCGGGCGTGTCGCAGGCGAGCGTCGTGTCGAGGCCGATGCCGAGATCGGCGTTCACCGCATTGGCCGCCGTCTTGGCGCCGCGCAGTCCGACCTCCTCCTGCGTCGTGAACACGACCACGACCTCGCAGGCATGCGTGCTCGTCTTGGCGCGGCTCGTCTCGAGTTTTCGGATCGCCTCGATCGCGACGAAGCACGCGATGCGGTTGTCGAGCGCCTTCGAGACGACCTTCTTCGGCTGTTCGAGGAAGGGCTCGTGCATCACGACGAAGTCGCCGATCTGCACCTTCTTCTTCACGACCTCCGCGTCCTCGCCGAGATCGATGAAGAACTCGTCGACGGTCGGCACCTTGTTGCGCTCCTCGGTCGAGGCGATGTGGATCGGCTTGCCGCCGGGATTCATCACGCCGATGAAGTCGCCGCTCGCGGTGCACACGAGCACGCGGCGCGAGAACAGGTTGCGGGTGTCGAAGCCGCCGGCGGGATTCACCCACAGGTGGCCGTTGTCGTCGATGTGACTGACGTAGAAGCCGATCTCGTCCATGTGGGCGGCGATCATGACGCGCGTCGGCTTCGCCTTGCGACCCGACGTCGGCTTGCGCGTGCAGATGAGCGAGCCCATCGCGTCGACATGCATCTCGTCGAAGAGGCCGTCGATGTCCTCCTCGATGACCTCGCGGACCCGCTCCTCGCGCCCGGGAATCCCCGGCACCTCGCAGAGCCGTCGCAGCAGGTCGATGTTCATGGTTCCGCCTCCGTGATTGGTTGTTCGTGCCGCGGCCGCGCTTGCGACCGGAAGTTGTCCTACGATGCCCGCGCGGCGTCTCCGCGCCGCGTCGGAATCCCCCATCATGCTCCACCAGTCGCCTCTCCGCAAACGTCACGATGATGCCGCCCGCGCCGACGCGGGACCGGCGTCCGACGTCGCGAGCGCCCGACCCGGTGCGGCGACGGGGTTCCGGACCCGGGCCCGGGACATCGAATATCTCCCGTACGGCCCGCCCGATGCCGACGCCGCCGCCTGCGAGATCGTCGCCGCGTTCGGCGACGTCGAGCCCGAATACGCCAGCCTCCGCCGGGCCGCCGGACTCATGGACTGGCCGCAGCGGGGCACGCTCATCATCGAGGGCGACGATCGCCGCGACTTCCTCATCCGGCTCATCACGCAGAAGGTCGTCGACCTCGCGCCGGGCGTCGTCGCCGAGTC
>JAGQOI010000197.1 GCA_020427625.1 Phycisphaerales bacterium
CGGACGGCATGGTCATCACCACGGACACGACCTTCGTGCCCGGCACGTACATGCTGCCGAACGGCGTGCACATCGGCGCCTCGGGCGTCACGCTCGACCTGAACGGCGCGACCCTGCTCGGCACGGCGTTCACGAACGCGGGCGTGACGTGTCTCGGGCATGACGATGTCGTGATCCGCAACGGCGCGGCGGCGATGTACTACTACGGCGTGCGCATCGAGTCCGGCTCGAACATCACCGTCGAGTCGTGCGTGCTCTCGGGCAACTACGTCGATCCCGCGTCGAAGGGACCGACGCCGCCGTTCCTGAACATCAACGTCGGCCCGGTGATCCCGAACTTCACGAATCTCGGCGGCGGCCTCTACGCCCGCGCGGTCGACGGCGCGCTCATCCGCGACAACGTCCTCCGCGACCAGGAGAACGGCATCGACGGCTACACCGTCACGAACAGCACGATCTGCGGCAACGACGCCTCGGACAACACGGGATGGGGGATCCACCTGAACGGATCGACGAACAACCTGATCGACGACAACATCGCCGATCGCTGCACGCGCATCGGGCTCGGCGATTCCGCGGGCCTGCTCCTCGTCATGGGGTCGCACGACAACACGATCACCGGCAATTCGTTCCGGCACTCCGGCGACGGGTTCTTCATCGGCAACGAGAACGGCTGCCCGAGCAACGACAACCTCGTCGCCGGCAACGACGGATCGAACGCCGGCGCGAACGCGTTCGAGGCGACGTTCTCGAGCGGCAACCGGTTCCTCGGCAACACCGCGAACGCCTCGAACTACGGCTTCTGGCTCGGGTATTCGCACTCCGGCACCGAGGTCTCCGGCAACGAGATCCGCGCGAACAACACGAGTGGGATCGAGATCGAGCACGGGCAGGACAACGTCATCATCGGCAACACGATCATCGGCAACGGCGGCAGCGCGATCGTACTGCGCACGGACAACGTCGTGCACTTCCCGGCGGGCCGGTTCCCGTGTCTCGCGCTGCCGAACCAGGCCGCGTCGTCCGGGTACGAGGTGCGCGACAACATCATCAAGAGCAACTTCGGGCGCGGGTTCGACTTCACGAACACGACGGCGAGCGCGATCACGAACAACCTCGTGGCGGCGAACGCGGGCGGATCGGCGTCGAGCAACGGCGCGGGCAACACGTGGTCCGTCGCGCCGACGCCGGGCGTGAACATCGTGGGCGGCCCGACGCTCGGCGGGAACTACTGGTCCGAGTACGCCGGCGTCGATCGCGATGCCGACGGACTCGGCGACACCCTCGTGCCGTTCACGAACGGCGGGCAGATCGCCGCGCCGGGCGATCCGCATCCGCTCATCGGCGATCCGGAGATCGACCCGTTCGACAACCCGATGTCGCTGTGCAGCCTCGCGTGGGTCGACTACGGGCGCAACCGGCGCACGAACGGCGCGCCCTTCGACACCGCCAACGGCACGCACTTCGCCACGGACGGCGTCGACCTGCTTCTGCTCGAAGGCACGAACGACAGTCGGCTCAGCCGCTTCAACCCGGCGACGCTGCGGTACGACGCGCTCGCGAACGCGCCCGAGGCGGTCTGGGACGGCGGCGACCTCCAGTGGGCGGGTCTGCGCTACTTCGCGACCGTCGGGATCGCGTTCGACGTGAA
>JAGQOI010000020.1 GCA_020427625.1 Phycisphaerales bacterium
CCTCCCGCGTCCGGGCGAGCGCGGCATCGATGCGAACGAAGAAGTCGCGCCGGCGGACCGGGAACTGGAGGCAGTCGATCACGCCGCTGCGCATCGCCGCCATCACGTCCGCCGGCTCGAGGCGCTCGGAGACGATGATCACGCGGGTGGAGATCCGCTGGCGATCGACGAACGACGCGAGGTCGATCGCCGTGCCGTCGGAGAGTTCGAGGTCCGCGATGACGAGGTCGAACCGCTGCTCGACCATCGCCGCCTCCGCCTGGCTGCGCGAGCCGACGACGACGCACCGCTCCCCGCGGTCGCGGAGCAGGGCGAGGAGATCATCGGGCCACTGGCGCCCGGGATAGACGAGCAGGATCTCCGCCGGGCCCGGTCGGGCCGGCGCGGCGACGAGTTCCTCGATCGATCCGACGCCGTCCGGTCCGTTCGCGCCGGAGCCGTTCGCGCCGGAGCCGGGGGTGCCGGGTCCGGGGGTGCCGGGTCCGGGGGTGCCGGGTCCGCGTGACGGGTTCGAGTCCTGATTCGGGCGGGTGTCATGCACCGTCGATTCCCCTTCCCCCTCGGACCGCGTCGAGCACGGGTCGTGCCGCGGGCCTTCGAATACGCAGCGAGACGAGTGCCCGGGCGCCGCCGTCGGTGCGGTTCTCCAGCGAGATGCGTCCGCCGTTCGCCTGGACGAATCGTTGGGCGATCGGCAGGCCGAGTCCGGGTTGTCGCCCGGCCGGCTTGTCGCTGAAGAACGGATCGAAGGCGTGCGTCATGGCGTGCTCACTCAATCCCGCGCCGTCATCCTCGACGGCAAGGCTTAATCGGTCATCAATGCCCGCACGTTGAACGCGCACGATGATTCGCGTGCATCCGGGCGACTCCAGCGCATTCAGGATGATCTGGCGCAGCGCGGTCCGGATCTGGTATTGATCGCCCTCGATCTCCGGAACGTCGGGCGCGAGGTCGAGGTCGATCGCGATGCCCGTCCCGGGCAGGTCCGAGACGATCTCCCGCAGCAGCGCGGGAATCGAGACGGGCTCGATCACCGAGGTCACCGGCTCGGCGACCGCCCGGAACGCCGCGATCATGTCGGCCAGCCGATGGGCCTCGTCGATGATCTGCTCGGCCATCTCCCGCGACGCGGGCTCGTCGAGGCGTCGCGCCAGGAGCTGGGCACGTCCGGAGATCACGGTGAGCGGGTTGTTCATTTCGTGGGCGGCACCGGCGGCGACCTCGCCAAGGGTCGCCAGGGTGCGGGTGCGCACGCGCTGCTCCTCGTGACGGGCGATGGCGTCGTTCGCCCGCGCCAGCAGTTCATGGCGCTGACGGGCCGTCGCCTGCGCTTCCGCGCCCCCCATCGCCGCCTGCCAGACCCGGCGCAGCATGCGCACGCGCCCGCCCGCGTCGTGCCCGTCGATCGACGCGTCGTGCGCGAGCCACGTCGTCCCCGCGTCGGAACGATGCACGAGCAGGACGTGCGGACGTTCCGCGACGTCGAACATCGCCCGCACCGGCTCGTAGCGCAACACGTCCAGCGTCGACCGCCCGTCCGGCGCCTGCGCCGACTCGACCGTCGGCGCGAGCGTCACATCATGCACGGCGCCGTCCGGCGCCATGACCACGACCTGGTCGCGTCCGGGCGCGGCCTGCTGGCGGATGCCGATGAAGCGACCGCCCCCGGCCGCGGCATGAAGCGATCGCGCCACCGCGCCGAGCACGCCGTTCGGCGTCGCGGAGCCGGCGACCTCGCTGAGGAACGTCGCGCAGGCCTGGAGCGTCGCGCGGTCGCGCTGATTCGACGCGACCTGGTGCCGCAGCGCGAGGTTCATGTGGCACAGCGCCTCGTTGGCCCGCGTGATGGACTGGAGCATGAGTTCCTGCTCGGGCGGCGTATCGAGACCGAGGGCCTCGGCCCGCTCGCTGACCGTGCGGTGCACGTGGGGCAGGAGGGTGTCGATCGCCGCGACATCGAGACCGAGACGGGACCGCAGCGCGCCTTCATCGATCAGGCGCGGCCCGTGACCGGGCGGCGCAAGATGCTGCCGCCGCACCACCGCGTCGGAGAGGGCGACGGCGACGAGCATGTCGTTCGGTTCCATCGCGAGCAGCGCCGGCGCCGGCTGGCCGTGCAGCCAGATGACCTCGACGAGATCGGGCGGCAGATTCCATTGTTCGGCGAGATGCTTGCCCGCCCGCGCCGGATCGAGACCGAGCAGACGCTCGCATGCCGCGTCGAACCCGATCACGCCGGTCTCCGCGAGGCGGCACGCCTCGTCGAGGGGTTCGGGCATGACGAGCGACAGCGCGAGGAGTCCGAGATCGTGGATGAGCCCGCCGAGGAAGGCCTCGGCCTGGACGCCGCGGTCGCCGCCGCTCTCGCGGGCGAGCCACTGGGCGAGCACGGCGACGCCGAGACTGTGTCGCCAGAACGCGGCTCGATCGAAGACGGTCGCGTCGACTTCCGAGGCGGACGCCCGTTCCATGAGGTCGAAAATCTGCACGCCGAGGACGGCGCAGCGCACCGCCTGGAAGCCGATGAGCTTGACGGCGCGATCGACGGTGTTGACGTTGGCGAAGCGTCCGCGTTCGGTCGCGCGGGCGAGTTTCACGACGCGACTGGCGAGGGCCGGGTCGGAGGCGATGAGCGTGACGATCTCGTCGGTCTCGGTCTCGGCGCGGGCGGTCAGGTCGAGCACGCGGACCGCGATCGGCCCGAGCGTCGGCAGCGCGTCGAGACGATGGAGGACG
This sequence comes from Phycisphaerales bacterium, assembly GCA_020427625.1. Lineage (GTDB taxonomy): Bacteria > Planctomycetota > Phycisphaerae > Phycisphaerales > SM1A02 > JAGQOI01. Next base: position 2,737 of record JAGQOI010000020.1, read on the forward strand.
AGTTCGAGTTGCTGGGCCTTGTCATCCATGACGGGTCCTCGCCGACGCGACGGGCGCGGCCGTCGCCCGCGATCACGCGATCACGCGATCTCCAGCAGCTCGCACATCCGATCGATGAGACGTTCGATGTTGAACGGCTTCTTCACGAAGTCGTCGCCGCCGGCCTGGAGCAGCTTCTGGATCTCGTCGGCGTTCACGACGCCGGACACGAAGATGATCTTCGTGTCCTCGAGATCGGGATTCGCCCGGACGCGCTCGCAGACGAGGTGCCCGTTGATGTCCGGCAGCATGTAGTCGAGGAGCAGGATGTGGGGTCGGAACTGCTCGGTGAGCAGGCCCGCGTCGTAGCCCGTCGACGCCGTGCGCACGTCGAAGCGATCGTCCCGCCCCAGCACGTCCACGAAGAGATCGATGATCTGGTCATCGTCGTCGACGACCAGCACGCGCCGGATCGAGCTCTCGAGCTGATCCGTCGGAATGTCGTTCGCCTTCATGAACCGGACGAGATCCGCCCGCGGAATGCGACGGAACTTGGAGCCGGGCACACGGAACCCCTGGAGACGCCCGCTGTCGAAGCAGCGGATGATCGTCTGCTGGGACACCTTGCACAGCTCGGCCGCCTCGCCGGTCGTGAAGACCTGCTTCTTGGCCAGTTCCTTGACGTCCCGCTTGCTCATGAGAAGACACTCCAGATCCGGCGGATCTCCGGGCCCGAGACCATCTCGGCCCAGACCACCCAGAATCCCCGCCTTGTCTTCGACCGTCCCGCATCAGCACGTTAGGACGCGACCACCCCCCGGACGCGCCGCGCCCATGCAGGTGGACTCGGCTCGCCCGCCGCGTGTCTTCACGCGTGCGTTATTGGATGCCGTGACGAAGCCGCCAGAGCGTGACCGCCTCCGGCTCGCGCGCATACACGGGCGATAATCGAAGCGCGTCCGTCACGACCCCCGCCGACCAGCGCGCGGACGCCTCCGCAAGGCACGCCGCGGCACCGAACACCGGCTCGACGAGCGGCACCGCGCCCGCATCGCACCGCGCCCGGAGCGCCTCCGGCGTGAACCGATCGCCGCACACCACGTCGATGCCGTCGAGCGCGATCGCGCCCGCGTCCACGAGTCCCGGCTCACCCTCGATCGTCCACCGCGCACCGGTCCGCACGACGGTCGTCAACCAGCACGACTCGCCCTTCGAGGCGAGGATCACGTGCGCCCGCGCCGCCGGCGGCGCGATCGACGCCGCGGCGACCAGCGCGCTCGGCACCGCGACGAGCCGCGCCCCGATCGCCTCGGCCAGGCCCTTCGCCGTCGCGACCGCGATCCGCAGTCCGGTAAACCCGCCCGGACCGACGGAGACCGCCACCGCCTCCAGGTCCAGCGCCCGCACGCCCGCACGGGCGCAGACCCGGTCGATCGCCGGCAGCAGGTCGTCGTCGTGCCGGTCGCGGGTCGCGAGCGCCTCCTCGTGCACGCGACCGGACGCCTCGCGCAGAGCGACCTCGCCGCGGCGCTGTGACGTCTCGATGGCAAGCATGGTGAGGTGGGGCACGACGCCCATGGTAGCCGCGGGCGCGGTCATTCGGCGCTGATCGCGCCGAGCGGGATCACCGCGTAGGCCGCGTCCTCCGTCGTCGGCGGCGCGGCGAGGTCGATGGGCAGGACGGCGCCGTGTTCGTGGTCGCTGTTGAGGATGATCGACAGCGCCGTTCGCGCCTCGAAACCCGTCTCGGCGTGCTCGTGTCCGAGACAGAACAGCCGGACGTCCCAGGCATCCGCGAGCCGCGCGAGATGCTCGGCATCGTGTCCCCGACCCCACGTCATGAGATAGGCCGCGCCGGTGCGCGACTCGTAGTCCGCCTCGACGAGATCCCGATCGAGCACGCCGAGGTCGAACCGGTCCATGTCACGGGCGGCGGGCACGGAGTGGGCGCAGAGCACTCCGGAGGCGCTGACGAGGGCGAGGGGCATGGCGCGGATGAACGCGTCAATCGCGTCGGCGACTTCGGCCCAGTCGTCGCCGAACACGAATTCGAGTCCGGCGTCGAAGAGCTCGCAGTTGTTGCCCGCGCCCTTGCTCACGCCCTTGCCGGTCATCTGGGCGAGTTCGTGGTTCGCAAGCAGCGGGTGAACCTGCGCGGGATAGCGCGTGACGAGTTCGGCGACGCGACCGAGCACCCGGTAACTCAGGTCGACGCCGTTCACGAGACGCTCGGAATGGATCATCTCGTGCAGGACGACGTGATGGTCCGGCGCGGCCTCGAGACGTGCGAGTCGGCGGATCTTCGCGAGGTGGACCGGATTGTCGTGCAGGTCACCGGTCGCGAGCAGGCGTCCGGTCGCGGGCAGGCGGACGGTCGAGCGGACGCGGAACGGCGCCGTGAGCAGCGTCTCCGCCGCCCGGTTGAACAGCGCCGCCGTCGGTTCGGCGCGCCGCAGGTCGATCGCGTCCGTCTGCATGGGCGCAGCATAGCCGATCCCCCGCCGCCGACGATCGGTCGGGGCGCGCCTGAACGGGTCACGGCGCCGGCGCCCCGGCCGGCACGATCCAGCCGATCTGGGCGCGGTGGCGCCCGACGCCGGGATCGACGAGGTCGTATCGCGACGCCCGCCAGTCGGACGACAGGAGCAGATGATCGAGGTGGAACACCGGCCAGCGACGCGGGTAACTCGCGCCGAACCCCCGCCCCGCCTCGTCGAAGGCGTGGTGCGCCTCGGGGAACATGAGTCGGATCGCGCGGCTGTCGCGGAGCATGTTGAAGTCACCGACGACGAGATCCGGCGGCGGAAGGTGCTTCGCGTCGAGGAAACGCCCGACCTGCTCGGCGATCGCAAGCCGGGAGAGTTCCGGGTCCGACGGCAGGTCGAGCATGTAGATGATGATCGGGCGCCCGAGGACGCTCGTCGCGTCGATCTCGGCGAGCCCGACGAAGACGGCATCGTTGGCGCCGATCCACTCGCAGCGCAGGATGGGCAGGCGCGACAGGACGGCGAATGTGCCGAGCGACGACACGCGACCCTCCGGTCCGAGCCAGGCGGTGATCTCCGGCGCCCCGGGCGCGCTGCCCGGGTTCGAGAGCACGGTGACGTCGCCGTCGAGCCCGATGAGCGCGTTCACGAAGTTCGGCGTGCCCCCGGGACGACAGTGCGTGAGGTTCCAGTGCACGACCCGCAGACCCTCGCGGGGCCCGTCGCCGGGGCGCAGGAAGCGGTGTTCGAAGGCGAGGAACCAGGTCGCGAGCACGATGAAGACGATCGCCCACCGCCCGGCAAAACGACGGCCGGCCGGGTACGACGCGACGGCCGCGACAAACGACGCCGCGAGCGCGACCGGCGTCGGGATCCACGACAGCCACTGGCTCCACCACGTGCCGTCGGACATGAGTTGTCCGATCGCCCAGGCGAGGATGGCGAGCGTCGCGAGCCCGCCGCCGGTCCAGGCGACGGCGCGGGCGAGCGGCCGGGCGCGTCGGCGGGGGCGAGGTCGCGAACGGGGTCGAGCCATGTCGGACTCCGGAGGTCGGATCAGTACAGGGTCGCGGCGGCGGTCACGCACACGATGCCGCTCAACACGAGCAGCGGCGTTCCGAAGCGGAGGAAGTCGCCCCACGAGTACCCGCCCGGGCCCATGACCATCATGTTGGTCTGATAGCCGATGGGCGTCGCGAAGGCGGTGGATGCGCCGACGGCGATGCACACGGCGAACGGCGTGAAGTCGAGGCCGTGCGTCGCCGCGGTCTGGAACGCGATCGGGAACACGAGCGCCGCCGCGGCGTTGTTCGTCATGAGCGACGTGAAGACCGCCGTGATGAGGTACACGCCGGCGAGCATCGCCCACGATCCGTAGGCGGTCGTCCAGCCGAGGACGGCGGCGGCGAGCGTGTCGGCGAGTCCGGTCTTGTCCATCGCCCGCGCGAGTCCGAAGGCGGTGCCGATGACGATGAGCACCTGCCAGTCGATCGCCTCCCGCGCCTGCGTTCCCGTGCAGCAGCGCGTGAGCACCATGAGCATCGCGGCGCACAGCGACGCCGTCATGATGCTCAGCCACCCCATCGTCACGACGAGCACGAGCCCGGCCAGCAGGCCGACGGCGACCCAGGCGAGACTCCAGCGCGGCGTCGGCGTGCCGGGCAGTTCGCTGACGAGATAGAACGACGCGGAGTCCCGGTGCTGGCGTGCGAAGCCGGGCTGCGCCTCGAGGAGCAGCGTGTCGCCGGGCCGCAGCACGATGTCGCCGATCTTGCCCTGCACGCGTCCGCCGCTGCGATGCACGGCGATGATCACGGCGCTGTAGCGCGTCCGGAACTCACTCGCCCGTACCGTCTTGCCGACGAGCGACGACGACGGCGAGATGACCGCCTCGATGAGCCGCCGGTCCTGGCGAGGGGGATGGAGTTTCGTGATCTGGTCCGTGTCCGGTTCGAGGCCCTGCATCTGCTGGAGTTCGATGACGGACTCGATGACGCCGACGAAGCAGAGCCGGTCGTCGGCGTGCAGGACCTGCGTCGGACCGACGGCGAGCAGCCGCTCCTGCCCACGCTCGATCTGCATGAGGTACAGGCCCGACAGGTGACGGAGGCCCGCGTCCTCGATCGTGCGGCCGACCACGGGACTGCCGGCGCGGATCCGCATCCACACGAGGTACTCGCGCGGGTCGCCGACGGTCTCCAGCGGCGTCGCGTGGGTCGGCAGCAGGCGGCGACCGGCGACGACCATGTAGATCATGCCCGCGACGAGCACCGGCACCCCGGCCCACGCGAGCGTGAACATGCCGAACGGACGGATTCCGCCCGGTCCGGCATGCGACTCGATGAGTTCGTTCACGACGAGGTTCGTGCTCGTCCCGATCAGCGTGCACGTGCCGCCGAGCATCGCCGCGAACGACAGCGGCATGAACAGACGGGAGGGATTGAGTCGATTGCGCTTCGCCCACCCGCTCAGGACCGGCAGGAACATCGCGACGACGGGCGTGTTGTTCACGAAGGCGCTCATCGCGGCGACGGGCAGGAGCAGACGACCCTGGGCCGCGAGCATCGTGCGCGGCCGCCCGAGCCACCGGCGCGTGATCGTCGTCATCCCGCCGGTCTCCTTGAGACCCTGCGCGACGATGTACAACAGGCCGACCGAGATCACCGCCGGATTCGCGAACCCGGCGACCGCCTCCGACGGCGTCAGCACGTCCGCGACGAGCAATACCGCGATCGCGCAGAGAAAGATGATGTCCGCGCCCATCCGACGCGACGTGAGCGCGGCGATCACGCCCGTCACCACCACCGCCGTCAAGATCGCGTCGAAGGTCATCGTCCCGACCACCCGCGGATCGCCGACGCGCTACCGCGACGACAAACCCAACGCTCCGATCGCCTCGATCACCCGGGCGTGCACATCCGGCGCGGCACACACCACGCCGCGATTCTTCTCCAGCCGCCGCCCGTGCGAGAATTCCAGATCACGGCCGGTGATGTCCGTGACGATCGCGCCGGCCTCGGTCGCGATCAGCGCGCCGGCCGCGTGATCCCAGATCTTCTCGACGTACGTCGCGCTCGTCGGCATGCGCAGGTACAGGTCGGACTGTCCGCGGGCGACGACGGCGTACTTCGCCTGGCTGTCGAGTTGGACCGACGTCCGCTCGTAGCCGAGGTGTTCGAGGATCCGGGCCGCGTGATCGTGGCGCGTGTGCGACGACTCGACCGATTCGCACAGGCGGACCGTCGCGCCGTCGCGCGTCGTCGTCGCGTGGATGACCGATCGTCGCGTCGGGTCGACCGGATCGACCGCCCAGGCGCCGCCGCCTCGGGTCGCGGCGAACACCGTGCCGATCGCATCCGCGATCGCCGGGTCGCCGGTCGAGCCGGCGGCGAGGTTCGGGCAGCCCATCACGCCGAGCTGCACCTCGCCGCCTTCGATGCGGGCGAGGGCGATCGCGTACTGCTGCCCGCGCAGGAAGCCCTTCGTGCCGTCGACGGGGTCGAGCGTCCAGAAGCCGTCCGCGCGGCCGTCATGGTCGCCGGCGTCGATCGCCGCCATCACGTCGCCGGCGTCGATGTCCGGTTCGTAGCGTCGGACGGCGGTGACGACCTCTTCGAGCAGCGCGGCATTGGCGGGATCGCGCAGCGACGCCGCGGACTCCTCGCCGACGAGGTGGACCTCGCCGAATCCGCGGCGCAGCGCGATGGCGATGATGGCCTGCACGGCGAAGTCGGCGACGGTCACCGGGCTCCGATCGTCCTTCGTGAGGCGTCCGACGCGTTCGAGGTCGTGCTGAACGAGGCGCGCCACGCCGCATGCCTCCGCGACGGCTTCCACGGCGGTCGTCAGCATCGCGTCGTGTTCCACCGTGCCCGAGGGTCTGCTCACGTCGTCACTCGCTCCATCGTCTCGTGGATCGGATTCTCGGACCCGCGCGGACGCGCGTCCCGCCGGTCTTCCTTCGACCAGATCACCGTGGCATGATCAGCCCGGTCCGGGCGTCGAGCCGACAATCCCGCGCGCCACGAGCAGTTCGACGATGCCTTCGACGCAGCGGGCGACGTCGTCACGCTCCGTCCGGAGCACGAGTTCGGGCCGCGCCGGCGCCTCGTAGGGATCGTCGATGCCCGTGAACCCGGTGATCTCGCCCGCCCGAGCCTTCCGGTACAGGCCCTTCGGGTCGCGGGCCTCGCAGACCGCCAGCGGCGTGTCGACGAAGATCTCCAGGAACGGCACGCCCGATGCGTCGTGCAGCGCCCGCGCCGCGTCACGGTCGGCCGCGTAGGGACTGATGAAACTCGTGATCGCCAGCACGCCGGCGTCGGCGAAGAGGCGCGCCACCTCGGCGATCCGCCGGATGTTCTCGACGCGATCCTCGGCGGAGAACCCGAGATCGCCGTTCAGGCCGTGCCGGATGTTGTCGCCGTCCAGCCGATACGACCACACGCCCCGGGCCACGAGCGTGTGCTCGAGCGCCGCGCCGATCGTCGACTTGCCCGACCCGCTCAGACCCGTGAGCCACAACGTCGCGCCGTGGGCGCGCAGCATCGACCATCGGGCCTCCCGCGTGAGGTCGCCCTGATGCCAGACCACGTTGTCACTTTGACGGGATTGCATGGATGAACGAGATCTCGGACGGCGCGAGGCGTCGTGAACGCCCATCATAGTCGCCGGGCGCAGGGTTCGGGGGTCGTCGGACGCACCATCGTCACACCGCCCGGACCACTGGCTGAAAAAGGCCAGAATCGGCACAGCGCGACGACGATCGGACCGATCGCATGAGGCCGCGCCGACCCTTCCGCGGACGGGCGGCAACCCGTGTCGAGCGCTTCGAGGCGCGACCAGTCTCCGGACCCTGGGGATTCCCCCGCATGCGGATCCGTACCGTCTCCGACGTCCTCAGTCGCGCCGCCATCCGTCAACCGTCGGCCGCGGTCGCGGCGATCGTCAAGGCGGTGAACGAGGACGACACCGACGCGACGCCTGTCGTCGCGGCACTCGAGCGTCATCCGTCGCTGGGGGCGCGCCTGCACCGCACGGTCGCGGCCGGTCTGTTCACGAACGCCGAGGCGTCGTCGTCGCTGGACGATGTCGTCGCGCGTCTCGGCCTTCCCATGGTGCGCGCCATCGCGGTCGCGGAGACGGTCATCCATACGAGCCGCGCACTCGACGAGGTTCGCTCGGACGAAGGCCGGCGGTACCGGCAGCGGGTCGTCACGGGCGGGATCGCGGCCTGGCGTCTGGCCCGTCAGATCGCGCCGGCCGTCGCCGCCGACGCATTGCTCGCGGGCCTGCTCCAGGACGTCGGCCAGATCGCGTGCCTCCAGGTCCTGCCCGACCGATACCCGTCGCTCCTCGCGGCGGTGGGTCCCGACCACGAGCGTCTCGCGATCGCCGAACTCGGCGCGTTCGGCTTCACCCATGCGATCGTCGGCGCCGCCGTCGCCGGGGCCTGGACCCTGCCGCCGAGCATCGCCCGCTGCATCGAGCAGCACGGCGCGCCGCTGCCCGTGACCGACCGCTCCCGCCTGACGCTGCCGCACGTCGTCCGGCTCGGACGCCTCATCGCGACGTCATTCGGCGACATCCGCGCCTCCCGCGCCATCAACGCGCTCGGCGCCCACTGGGATGTCCTCGCCTTCGATCGGGACACCGTCATCGACTGCCTCGACGACATCCGGCGTCGCGCGGCACAGTTCGAGACGATCCTCCTCAACCCCGTCGTCAACGGCGCCGTGAACCGGACCACCACGCCCCGCGGCGCCACGCTCGATCACGTGCTGCTCGTGCACGATGACGTTGCGTTCACCGCCATGATGCGGTCGACGATCGACGCCGCGACCGGCGCCGTCATCACCGTCGTCGACTCCGTCCACGCCGCGCAGTCGTGGCTGGCCGACGCCGGTTCACCGACGCCGGACGTCATCATCTCCGCGCAGCGTCTTCCCGACCGGCTCGCTCTCGAACTGCTTCTGCTGGGCGGCCGCCGTCCGGAGATGCCGTTCATCGTCATCGCCGATCGCGCGGACCCGTCGACGGCCGCGGCCATGGTGCTGTCGGGCGCCCGCGCCGTGCACACCCGCAGCGAGATCGAGGCCGATCCGTTCGGATGGGTCGACCGGGTGCGGCACGACTGTCTCCCGCCGGCCGATGCCGCGCCTCAGCGTCCGGCGAGGGTCTCGGGCAGGAACTGGTAGCGATCGCAGAGTCGCAGGATCGTGTCGAGACTGGTCGCGAGCAGGGTGATCGTGTCCCAACTGTGATCGACGATGTCGTGCACGTGCGCGAGGCTGTTGCGGAGGCGTTCGATCTCGAGCAGTCGCTTCTTGGCATGATTGCGCGACTCGAAGCCGAACTGCGCGCGGATGTCGTCGTCCTTGAAGAGCACGTGTCCCTTGTCGGAGAAGTGCAGACAGTCGACGAGGTCGGGCGACTGGTTGCGACGCCGGCGTTCGCGTTGGAGGTCACGGGCGCGGTTGAGGCGGGTCGCCGGCAGATGCTGCGTCCACGACGTGCCGTCGAACTCCCGGCGGAGCGCGATCGAGAAGACCTCCTCGAGCACGGAGACGAGCCCGAACAGCCACATGCGGACCGGCGTCTTCTCGAGATCGTGACGCGTCACGATCCCGGAGACCTGCCCGAGTCCGGTGACGAAGACGCAGGGCGTGCGGTCGAGGGCCCGGATGGCATCGCGGATCGAGTCGTTCTCGCCGAGCAACTGGTTCGTGCCGAAGTAGCGGATCGAGTCGCGGCACGGCCCGGCGGCGAGCGCGTCCCGTTCGACGTATCCCACCACCGAGCCGTCGACCCGGACGCCGACGACGTCGAAGTCCTGGCGGGTCATGAAGGCCCGGATCGATGCGCCGTCGCGCTCGTCGTCGAACGACGCGAGCGACTCGGCGACGTCCATCACCGTGAACCCGCTCTCGAAGAACCGGCGGATGCTCGCCCGCGCCGAGATGCTCCCGTGACTCATGCGGGCAGCGTAGCAGGTGAAGCGGCGGATTCTTCGGCATTTTACCTTGCCGATATATCGGGTTGCGATACATTGAGAACATGCCCGACGGCGCCGCCCGAGACCTCCTCCGCGCGTCCAACGACCTCGTCGTCCTGTCCGTCCTCACCGACGGACCGCAGTACGGCTACGCGATCATCCAGCACGTCGCGGCTCGGTCCGACCGCTCCCTCCGCTTCACCCCCGGCGTCCTCTACCCCCTCCTCCACCAGATGGAGGCCGACGGACTCCTCCTCAGTTCGTGGGAGAACGTCCAGGCCGAAGGACGCACGCCCGATCAGCCCGGGCGACGACGGAAGTGGTATCGCCTCTCCGCCCGGGGACGACGACGGCTCGCCCAACGCGTCGACGCCCA
>JAGQOI010000198.1 GCA_020427625.1 Phycisphaerales bacterium
CGTTGACGAAGAAGTGGCCGGTCCTGCACTTCGGCACCGTCCCGCGCCTGGATCGCGAGACGTGGACGCTTCGGGTGTGGGGTCTGTGCGACAACCCGTACGAGCTGACCTGGCGCGACCTGCTCGATCTGCCGCAGGTGGACGTCACGTGCGACATCCACTGCGTGACCCACTGGTCGCGACTCGACAACGTCTTCACCGGCGTGAGCACGCGCACGCTCATCGACCTCGCCCGCCCGCAGGCCGCGGCGAAGTACGTCATGCAGCACGCGGCGTCCGCGCCGCGCGACGACTGGACGACGAACGTCTCCCTCGCCGAGTTCACGGCCGACGACTGTCTGCTCGCCTACGAGCACGACGGCAAGCCGCTCGCGCCGGACCACGGCTTCCCGGTGCGCGGGATCGTGCCTCGCCTGTACTTCTGGAAGGGCGCGAAGTGGATCACCGGCATCGAGCTGCGGGCGACGGATGCGCCGGGCTTCTGGGAGGTCAACGGCTATCACATGCACGGCGATCCGTGGCGCGAGGAGCGGTTCGGCTGGGCGTAGCGACCGCCGCCGCCGGGTCGCGCCGTCCGGACGAGTCGATCCGTGACGAGCCCCGTGCGCTCATTCGGCGAGAAGCGCCTGGATGACTTCCTCGACGCGGCCGTTCGCGCAGTCGGCGACGCGCAGCGTGCCCGAGCGATCGATGACGTAGTAGTCGGGGTACCCGTCCACCTTGTAGGCGGCGTTGATCACGCCCTTCGCGTCGGCGCACACCGGGTAGCGGATGCCGAGGTCGCGGACGACGTCGCCCATGGCCTCGTGTTCCCGCGGGTGACAGACGCCGATCACGACCAGGCCCTCGGAGCCGTACCTCTCGACGAGTTCGTTCATGTGCGGAATCGCCCGCTTGCACGGTCCGCACCAGGTCGCCCAGAAGTCGAGCACGACGACCTTGCCCTTGAGCGATTCGAGCGACATCGCATCGCCGTTCATCCAGTTCGTCGCCTGCGCGAGCGCCGGCGGCGTCGAGCCCAGGTTGCTCAGGCGAGCCCGCTTGTCCGGCGAGCCTTCGAGCCATCCGCGTGAGACCGGCTGCGCGGCCCGTGCCGGTGCGAGGTCCGGTGCGGCGGGTGCCGTCGGCGCCTCCGGCGCATCACCCGCCTCGGGCGTCGTCGTCGCCTTGTCCTTCATGACCTTTGCGACGACCTCGGCGACGTTCTCCGGGCGCAGGCCGATCGCGCGCACGATGCCGGCGCGATCGATCACGGCGTAGGTCGGCCAGAACTTCACGTTCCACGCCTTCGTCGAGGCGCCGTTCTTGTCGAGACCCACCGGGTAGTTCATCCCCTGGGCCCTGATCATGTCGCTCACCTTGTCCCAGCCGTTGGCGCTGTCGTGCACGGCGATGAGCGCGAAGTCCTTCGCGTCGTACTTCTTGACGAGCTGGATGTTCTTCGGAATCGCCTTCCGGCAGGGCGGACACCAGGTCGCCCAGAAGTCGACGACGACGACCTTGCCCTTCAACGACTCGAGGTCCGCGCCCGGCGTGCCGCTCCATTGCGCGATCGTCAGCTTCGGCGCCGGCTTGCCTTCCATCGCCATGTGGGCGGCCCGCTTGGGGTCGTTGGCCTTGTAGAAGTAGAAGCGATCGCCGAATTCGCGATCCGCCTTCGTGTCGCCCGGCCCCGCGAGCGCGGCCAACATGGGCGCCACCATCGCCAGGGCGAGCAGACCCGACAGAACGGCGAAGGCGGTGGTGCGGTGACGCGTGACCATGAATCATCTCCTGGGCGTGTGAAACCGCCCTCGGGCGGCGATGCGGAACCTCTGCTGATACCCGGACCGGACCCGGCCGGTCAAGACGAATTCCCCGCAAGCGGGAGAATCCCACCGGATGCAACCGATTCCGATACCCGGTTATTCGGCTCGATCGGCGACCGGGTGAACGTCCTGAACCATCTCCATGAACGCCGGACGCGCGGCTCGCACGGTCGCGGCATCACCGACCAGCCGGAGCATGAACGTGACCTCCGGACTCTGGAACGCCGCGATCGTCAACGCCTGATTCGGCCGGAACTCCACCGCGTGACTCGGCATGAACTCGCCTTCGAGCTCGATCAGCGTCACGGTGAAGTCGCCCACGTTGAACCGTTCGA
>JAGQOI010000199.1 GCA_020427625.1 Phycisphaerales bacterium
ACCGGCGCCGCGGGGCGCCGGTCGTTCACATGGTGTGGGGTATCGGAATCGCGAGGGTCCCCGGGTCGGGTTCCGCACGCGAGTGAGGTCGATCAGTCGAAGGCCGCGCTGACGGTCGGGAGCTGGATGCTCTCGAGTTCGAGGTTGGTCACGATGCGGAAGTTGGACTGAGTCCGGTGGCGTTCGGCGAAGAAGAACGACAGGGTGCAGGTCGCGCCGTCCTCGAGGCCGAGCCGGTTGAGGTCGACGTACTGCTCGGTCGCCGAGTGCACGCCGCCGAGGTCGATGACGAGTTCATCGTTGATGAACACCCAGACGTCGTCGTCACCGACGAACTTGAAGACCTGGCTTCCATCGGCGTCGTAGGTGAACTGCGTGTGGAGTTCGAACGTGAAGTGGAAGTTGCGGTCCGGCGAGCCGCCCGGGTTGCCGAAGAGCTGGTCCTCGATGGGGAAGAACCCGTTGAGGGTGCTGTAGACCGGATCGGTCTTGTCGTCGAACACGTACGAGCCGTCTTCCTGCCGGACGAACCGGAGCGGGAGGGGCTTGGACATGTTCACGCCGGGCACGTCCCGGAACCACTGGCTGAACGACTCGCTCGAGGCGATGCCGCCGGCGTCGGTCACGCCCATGGACCCGGCGGAGTCGCCCGCATCGGCGTCGTAGAGCGTGTAGCAGATGGGTCGTCCGGCGCTGTCGCGCCATTGCGACGACACCTTGAATCCACCTCCGGTGAACACGGGATTCCCGTCCTCACCGAGCGTGTGCGCCACGTTGCCGCAGTAGTGACCGAAGCCGGCGCTCGGGCGCTTCTCGAAGTCGGTATGCCCGCCCTCGGCCGTTCGTTCCCGGAAATCGCGCACGATGCCCGTGAGGAAGACGTACTCGGGCGCGGGCGGAGCCACTTCTCCGTCTCCCACGCCGTTCTCTCCCGCCAGGACGGTCGCGCCCAGCGCGCCGCAGATTGCCGTCGCCGTGACGCCGGCTCCGAACTTGAACAGTGTTGCCTTCATGATTCCCTTCCTCCCGTCGAGGAGTCGACGAATTCCGCTGTCATGAACCGTACGATTCCGTCCCGGGCCGCCAAGCGTTCCGTTCGAACGGTCTCGTGCGCCCGTCGGTCTGCACCGACTGGGTAAACTGTCGTTCGATCCGCCCTGTCGCCGATCCTCTCTACTGGCCATGCCCGCGTCCCGACGGTCCGGGAACCGCGCCGAGTCATCCACCCTCCCCTGCTCCCCGAAGGACATCGTTCCCATGGACGCGTTTCGCATCGAAGGCGGCGCCCGGCTCTCCGGACGCATCGCGGTGGACGGCTCGAAGAACGCCTGCCTCCCGCTCATGGCGGCGGCCCTGCTCGCCGACGAGCCGGTCACCCTCCGCAACGTCCCGGAACTCTCCGACATCCGGAACATGATCGGACTGCTCGACACCCTCGGCTGCACCGCCGAAGGCGAACACGGCACCGTCACCCTCACCAACACCGATCTCGCGAAGACCCACGCCGAGTACGAGATCGTCCGCACCATGCGGGCCAGCATCTGCGTCCTCGGACCCATGCTCGCGCGACGAGGTCACGCCGCCGTCGCCATGCCCGGCGGATGCACCTTCGGACCCCGACCCGTCGACCTCCACCTCCGCGGACTCGAAGCCCTCGGCGCCCGCATCGATCTCCGCGGCGGCGACATCATCGCCGAAGCCGACGAGCTCCGCGGCACCACGATCTTCCTCGGCGGACCCTTCGGCTCCACCGTCCTCGGAACCGCCAACGTCATGTCCGCCGCGACCCTCGCCAAGGGCACGACGATCATCGAGTCGGCCGCGTGTGAACCCGAGATCGTCGACATCGCCAACCTGCTCAACGCGATGGGCGCGCGGATCACCGGCGCGGGCGGCCCGCGCATCACGATCGAGGGCGTCCGCGAACTCGGCGGCGCGACCCACACCGTGATGCCCGACCGCATCGTCGCCGGCACCTGGGCCATGGCCGCCGCCATGACCAACGGACAGGTCATCCTCGACGACTTCCCCTACGACGCCCTGCTCGCCCTCGTCGATCGGCTGCACGAGATCGGCGTGAACATCCGCCCGCTCGACCCCGCCCTCGGCCTGGAGCGCTG
>JAGQOI010000200.1 GCA_020427625.1 Phycisphaerales bacterium
CCTCTTCACGGTCGCGATCGTCCTCCTCTGCCTCGTGTGGTACTTCCACTACGCCGTGCGGCGCGTGCGCCGTCACGGTGCGATCTACCACTGGTTCAACCGGCTGGGCCAGCGACGGTTCGACGGCCTCGACCGGGAGTTCCGCGGCATCATGAAGGAGAAGGGACTGCGTGACGACGATCCCTTCGACCAGATCGTCGCCCGAAGCCTCGTGATCGACCTGGTTGAGCCGACGACCTTCGAGAACGCCGTCGAACTCGCGGCCGAGCGGCTGTCGCACCGCGTCCCGCACACGATCGCCGAGATCAGAGACCGGTTCCTGCAGGGCACGTTGACCGGTCATACCCCGGTGACGGACGGCGTCGCGCTGCCTCACTTCCGGACGGTCTCCATCGAGATCGCGGAGATGGTGCTGGTGCGCGCCCGACATCCCATCGCGTTCCCGGCCGACGACCCGCTGACCCCGCAGATCGAGTCCGACAAGAACGTCACCGCGCTCTTCTTCCTCGTGAGTCCCGATGAGAATCCGGCGCAGCACCTGCGGATCCTGGCCCAGATCGCCGGACGCGTGGACGAAGACAGCTTCGCCGAAGCGTGGGCCGCGGCCTCGAACGAGCGCGAGCTTCGCGAGGTCCTGCTGCGCGATGATCGATTCGCGACCATTGACATCGTGCCCGGCGCGCCGACGATGGCGCTCGCCGGCACGGCGATCGGCGACGTCGCATTGCCGCCTCACTGCCTGATCGCCGTCATCCGTCGCGATGAGGACAGCATCATCCCCCGCAGCGACACGGTGCTGCAACCGGGGGACCGGATCACCGTGATCGGTCAGCCCGAGGGGATCGTCGCGTTCCGCACACTCTTCGAGGCGCCCACGAGTGACACCGAGCGGATGCCGGCGACGATCGCCGACGGCGAGCGAGGCGGCGCGTTCGCGACCGCGGCAGCGCTCTCGCCGGAAGTCGTCGGCGCGCTGACGCAACGGCTTCTCTATCTCGCCTCACGATCGGTGGATCGTGAGCCGCAGCGGGCGCGTGAGTGCCTCGATGCGCTGGGCCGACTCGCGGCCGGCCGCTACGGCTTCTGCGTGGACTGCGGGCAGTCCATCCAACCACACTGGCTCATGCTTCGGCCCGATGACCTGCGCTGCCTGCACTGCCATCATCGCCCGCCGGATGCCGGCACCGACCGAACGCGATGAGGCGACGACCGGGCCGCCGGACGCCGCGGTGATGCCGGTCGCGTCGGGGCCGACGCGACAACCCGCCGTCGATGGCTGGCGGCGGGTTGTGGTTCAGGCGTGGGTTGGCGCGCCCCGGGCGTCGCGTGGTCAGGCGTTCCGGCGTCGCCGTCGTCGGCCGAAGACGCCGGCCACCGTCAGGAACGCGAGGCCGCCGGGACCGGGGACGACGGTGAAGGTCAGCGAGTCGGCATCGACCCCCGGCGTCCCCCATGTCCACGTGGTGCTTCCCAGCGTCAGTCCGATCGAGGCGAAGGATTCGTTCGCGAACGTCGCCGTGCCGGACAGGGGATCGCCGGACACGTACCCGACCGGAACGGCGAGCTGCCGCTGCGCCGGGATGGTGCCGAAGACGAGCCCGAAGAAGTCGCCGGTGCCGCTCGTCGCCGTCGTCGCCATGATGCCGGGGATGGTCAGCGGACCCGAGAAGTTGACCGGCGCGCCGAAGACGTTGATCGGCATGCTCGGTCCCACCGCCACGCCGTCGTTGAGGATGAAGGCGTCGATCTGTCCCGCTCCCGCGAAGGTCCAGGCGCCCAGGTCGAGCGTTCCGGAGCCGGTGAGCACGACGTCGTTTCCGACCTCTTCCGCCGTGATGGTGACCGCGCCGAACGCGGGCGATGCGAACAGGATCGCGGACGCAGCCAGACCAGCGACGTGTTTCATGTGGTGATCTCCTCCCCCGGCATGCTTCGGATGCGTGTCCGCTCACCGTGAATCAGCGGCGGGCCGACTTCAGCGTATCCCCGGCCATCGGCGGATCAAGTGTCAAGGTCGCGACTCGGCGGCAGCGTGACCTTCATCGGCGCGGAGCAGACGGGACGTCGGGCGTTCCTGATGGAGGTGGAGCGTTGGATTGCGACGTGATCGTGCAGCGGTGGGAGAGTTACGCCGGAAGGTCGGCGGAACGCGTCTCGGGAGCGGCGAAGTCATGGCGGTGGCCGCACTCGGTGCAGATCTCCGATTCGCCGACGGGGTAGGTGCAGCGCACACACTGGCCGCGCCATCGACGGATGGCCCGCATCGCGAGCGTCGACATCCACCACAACACGAGCCAGAGTACGGCGACGCTGACGATGAGTCGGAACGGATTCGGAACGATGGGCAACGTGATCCCGCCCCACCACGGGAGCCGAAGTGCCGGCGATGGCGACGCACCGGGTAGCGGCAGCATGACGTCGGATTCGAGGCGCAATACTCGGAGTGGCCACCCGTATTCCGATACGCGCCAATCAATGTCGCTCGGAGTCGAGACGTCCGACACTCCGACGAGTCCGCGCAGGGACACGCGCGCCGACAGGACCTGACGCGCTCGCACCTGCCGGTACGTCGCATCAACCCACGCGCTCCCGAGCACGACCATGAACGCCAGGATGCCGAGCGCAATCATGCGACGCATGCGTCACTCTCCGGTTGGGAGCGCGGCCTGAGAACGAATCAGCGTACCGCACTCGCTGCAGACGGCGGAGCCGGTGCGCGGGTATCCGCACTTCGGGCAGAATCCGAGGCGACGGCGCCGTCGGGCGTTGAATCCGACGATCGCCCAGGCGCTTCCGTAGA
>JAGQOI010000201.1 GCA_020427625.1 Phycisphaerales bacterium
GCTGCTCCTGCCGCACCTGCTCGTGCAGGCGGCGATGTGCGGCGGCGCGACGCTGCTGCCGCTCGCGCCCGGCAGCGCCGGGCTCCGCATCACCGTGATCCTCGGCGCCGTCGGGCATTTCGTGTTCTCGCTGCTGGAGACGTCGCGTCCGCACCCGACGGAGAACGGCCGCCAGGGCGCGGCCTTCCTGTCGACGCTTCGTCTCGGCCCGCTGCGCCTGTTCCGGGAGGGCATGCTCATCGGTGTCGTGGCGGCGATTCCGCTCGTGTTCGTGGCGCCGATCCTCGTGCCCGCGGTGGTGCTGGGCGGCCTGTTCCTCTACGAGCACGCGTTCGTGCGTGCCGGTCAGCTTCCTCCGTTGTCGTGAGTGCCATGCAGACGCCCGATGCGAAGACGATGTCCGTGACGCCACTCGCGTCGTTCCCGCCCGTCGAGTCGTGGGACGACGTCATGGAATACGACCCCGGCGCCTGGCCGCGCAAGGTGGAGCGACGGTACGCGCTCGTGCCGACGACGTGCTTCAACTGCGAGGCCGCGTGCGGGCTCATGGCGTACGTCGACAAGTCGACGATGAAGGTGCGCAAGCTGGAGGGCAATCCGCATCATCCGGGGTCGCGGGGGAAGAACTGCGCGAAGGGTCCGGCGACGATCAACCAGATCCACGATCCGCAGCGGATCCTGTACCCGCTCAAGCGCATCGGCCCGCGGGGATCGGGCCGGTTCGAGCGCACGACGTGGGACGAGGTGCTCGACGTGTTCGCGACGAAGATCCGGGCGGCGATCGTCGAGGACCGGCGCCAGGAGATCATGTATCACGTCGGACGTCCGGGCGAGGACGGGTTTACGAACCGCGTCCTCCAGTCGTGGGGCGTCGACGCCCACAACTCGCACACGAACGTCTGCTCGTCGAGCGCCCGCGTCGGGTACGCGCTGTGGTGCGGCTCGGACCGACCGTCGCCGGATCATGCGAACGCGAAGTTCATCCTCATGCTCTCCGCCCACCTCGAGACCGGGCACTACTTCAACCCGCACGCCCAGCGCATCGTCGAGGCGCAGGCGCAGGGGACGAAGTTCTGCGCGATCGACATCCGGCTCTCGAACACCGCCGCCCGCGCCGACTACTGGCTCGCGCCCTATCCCGGCACCGAGGCGCACCTCCTCCTGGCGATGGCGAAGATCCTCCTCGACGAGAATCTCTTCAATCGCCCGTTCGTCGAACAATGGGTGAACTGGCGCGACTGCCTGGCCGCGATGCGCCCCGATCTCGAACCGACGTTCGACGCCTTCGTCGACCTGCTCCGCGAGCACTATTCGTCGTTCACGCCCGAGTCCGCCGCGGCCGAGTGCGGCGTCGATGCCGCGACCGTCGTCGCCGTCGCCCACGAGATCGGACGGGCCGGCACGGCGTTCGCGACGCACATCTGGCGCAATGCCGCGGCCGGCAATCTCGGCGGCTGGCAGATCGTCCGCAGTCTGCAACTGCTCGTCGTGCTCATGGGCGCCGTCGACACGAAGGGCGGCACGGGTCTGAACTCGAGTCACAAGTTCGTGCCCGCGCCGTTCAGCAAGCCCGCGCCGCAGCGGGTCTGGAACGAACTGCTGTTCCCGCTCGAGTATCCCATCGCGCACCATGAACTCTCGTACCTGCTGCCGCACTTCCTCACGGAGGGTCGCGGGCGCGTCGCCGCGTACTTCACCCGCGTCTACAACCCGGTCTGGACGAATCCCGACGGCATGATGTGGGAGCAGGTGCTGCGCGACGAGTCGCTCATCGAACTGCACGGCGCGATGACGCCGACGTGGAACGAGACGGCGCAGTACGCCGACTACGTCCTGCCGATGGGACACGGGCCGGAGCGACACGATCTCATGAGCCAGGAGACGCACGCGGCCCGGTGGATCAGCTTCCGCCAGCCCGTCGTCCGCCGCGCCCGCGAACGCGTCGGCGAACACGTCGAGCTCACGTACGACGCGAATCCCGGCGAGGTGTGGGAGGAGGACGAGTTCTGGATCGCGCTCTCCTGGGCCATCGACGAGGACGGCAGCCTGGGGATCCGACGGCACTTCGAGTCGCCGTACCGCCCCGGTGAGCGGATCA
>JAGQOI010000202.1 GCA_020427625.1 Phycisphaerales bacterium
CGGACGAGAATCTCCAGGCCCGTCTCCGCGGCCTGCTGCTCATGGCCTGGTCGAACGCCTCCGGCGGGCTCGTGCTCGCGACCGGCAACAAGTCGGAACTCGCCGTCGGCTACAGCACCCTCTACGGCGACATGTGCGGCGCGCTCTCCGTCATCGGCGACGTGCTCAAGACCGACGTGTATCGACTCGCCCGCTGGATGAACGCGCACTTCGCCCGCTGCGGATTCGACCGCCCGCCGATCCCCGAGGCGTCGATCACGAAGCCGCCCTCCGCCGAACTTCGTCCCGACCAGACCGACCAGGACTCGCTGCCCGCCTACGACGTGCTCGACGCGATCATCCGCGCCGTCGTCGAGGAGGAGCGCTCGGTCGAGTCGATCATCGCCCGCGACGGTCTCGATGCCGGGACGGTCCGACGCTTCGCGCGGGCGATCGATCTCGCCGAGTACAAGCGCAACCAGGCCGCGGTCATCCTCAAGGTGAGCCGGCGCACGTTCGGTCCGGGACGCCCGATGCCGCTCGTGATGCGGTCCACGAGCCTGCCGGCGCCGTGCCGGACGGACGATCGCGCGTCCGGGTAGAATCCCGACATGCCGATCCGTCGCCTCCCGACGCTGCTCGTCAACCAGATCGCCGCCGGCGAAGTCATCGAACGTCCCGCGAACGTCGTGAAGGAGGCCGTCGAGAACGCGCTCGATGCCGGCGCGACGCAGATCGACGTCACGATCGAGAGCGGCGGACGCGACCTCGTCCGCGTGTCCGACGACGGCGCCGGCATCCCCCGCGACGAACTCCTGCTCGCCATCGCGCCGCACGCGACGAGCAAGATCGCCGAGGCCGAAGACCTCGAAGCCATCGGCACGCTCGGCTTCCGCGGCGAGGCGCTCGCCTCCATCGCCTCCGTCAGCCGCCTCACCCTCACCTCGCGCCCCGCCGACCAGGTCGAGGCCTGGACCGTCGAGACCGAGGGCGATCGCGTCGATGAGCCGCGTCCGTCCGGCGCGGCTCCCGGCACGACGGTCACCGTGCGCAACCTGTTCTTCAACACGCCTGCCCGCCGCAAGTTCCTGAAGACCGACCAGACCGAATCGACCCGCTGCGCCGATCTCGTGCGTCGTCTGGCGATGGCGCATCCCGCCGTCGGCTTCACGCTCGTGAGCAACGGCCGCACCGTGATCGACCTCCCGCGCGACCAGGGCATGACCGATCGCGTGCTCGACATCGTCGGACGCGAACTCGAGCCCCGCATGCTCATGCTCATGCGCGAGGATCGCGGGCTAGCGATGTGGGGACTCGTCGGCCAGCCCGAGATCGCCCGCAACGCGACGAAGGGTCTGTGGCTCTTCCTGAACGGGCGCCCGATCATGGACCGCTCCGTCATTCACGCCGTGAAGGAGGCGTACCGCGGCCTCATCGAACCCAGCCGCTATCCCACCGTCGCCCTGTTCATCGAGATGGACCCGTCGCTCTTCGACGTCAACGTCCATCCCACGAAGGCCGAGGTGCGCTTCCGGCAGCAGTCGACCGTGCACGCCGCCGTCCATGACGCGGTGCGCGACGTGCTCCGCGGCGAAGACCTCACGCCGGCCATCGACCTCGATCGCGCCGGCGCCGACGCGCGACGGGCATCGTTCGGCGACGGGTACTCGGCCGCGCCCGAGTTCGGCGGCGGACGCACGTCCACCGCGGCGTTCGTCGACTACTTCAAGCGTCTCGACCCGACCGAGCGCGGCTTCGTCTACGGCGAGGTGAAGCAGGCCATCGCCGCCGAGTCGCCGGAACTGCTCGTCGACGATCTGCCGGCGGCTCGCGATCCGGAGGTTC
>JAGQOI010000203.1 GCA_020427625.1 Phycisphaerales bacterium
CCCGACGACCCGCGGCGCGACTACGATGCAGCGTTCGATGCGTTCCCGCCCGGAGAGCCTTCCGTCGTGCTGACCACCCTTCTCAACGTCCTTCTCATGGTGGTGGGCTTCGGCCTGCTCATCTTCGTTCACGAACTCGGGCACTTCCTCGCCGCGAAGTGGGCCGGCATCCGCACCGATGGCTTCGCCGTCGGGATGGGTCCGGTGATGTTCAGCTACCGGCGTGGCGTCGGCCTGGGCTGGGGACCGAGCGAGCCGCGGGTCAAGGCGTTGACCGGGCGCGGCGCGCTGGACCTGTCGGATGCGGACCTCGAGCGGCTCGGCATCGGCGAGACGGAGTACTCGCTGCGCTGGCTGCCCGTCGGCGGGTTCGTGAAGATGCTCGGTCAGGACGACATGGACCCGGGCTCGCGCTCGGCCGATCCGCGCAGCTACACGATGTGCCCGGTCGGCAAGCGGATGATCGTCGTGTCCGCCGGCGTCGTGATGAACATCATCCTCGCCCTCGTGCTCTTCGTCGTGTGCTTCCTCGTCGGCGTGCGCTTCGAGGCGCCGGTGGTGGGGGAGGTGGTCGCCGGACTGCCCGCGGCGGAGGCGCACGTCGTCAACGGAACCGCCCTCGGCATCACCGAACCGGGGATCCGTCCCGGCGACACGGTCATCTCGGTCGACGGCGATCCCATCGTCACCTTCGCCGATCTCCAGATGGCGACGGCGATGGCGAAGCCCGACACCGCACTCACGGTCATCGCCGAACGACCCGGCGTCGAGACGCCGCTCGAATTCACGCTGACGCCGCGCAAGGACCCGGGTTCGGGCCTGCTCAGTGTCGGGATCGCGCCGGCGTCGACGACGACGCTGCTCGACGGTCGTGGCGTGCGCGGGCTGGACGAGGCGCTGGCCGGCGCCGGGCTCACGGCCCAGGGCGTCGAACCGGGCGCGACCATCGTGAGCGTCGACGGCGTGCCCGTCGAGCATTACGCCGATCTCGATCGTCAGGCGACCATTGCCGGCGGGCGCCCGCTGACGGCGGTCTGGATGCAGCCCGGTCAGGACCCGGCGGAGGCCGATCGGTTCGTGACGGCGACGATCGGCGTCGAGCCGGTCTTCGAGATGTTCTGGCAACCGGCCCTCGAGACGGGCGGTCCGGCGGAAGGCGACGCGGCTCTGATCGGGCTCTCGCCGTTGCACCGCGTGACGAGCACGACGCCCGGCGGTCCGGCGGACGGCGTGCTCATGCCGGGCGATCTCGTGCTCGGCGTCGCGGGCGTGTCGCACCCGACGCTCTCGACGATCCGGCGCACGATCAGCACGAACAAGGGCGAGGTCATCGATCTGCGCGTGTTGCGCGACGGTGTGGAAGAGGTCGTGTCGGTGCGCGTGCGGGCGAAGACGGGCACGATCGGTATCGCCCTCGAGCCCGCATACGATCTGAACCGCATCGCCGCGCCGATCCGCGATCGTCTCGCATCGGCCGCCGATCCGGGCTCGGTGGTGCCGACGCCGGTCGCGGCGATCGAGATTCCGCCGAACGCGCGGATCGACGCGATCGACGGCACGTCGACGTCGAACTGGACCGACATGTATCGCGCGCTGCTGGCGTCGACGGCCGGCGCGGCCGCGTCGGGCACGGGCGCGACGGTGACGCTGTCGATCACGCGCCCGCTGCCGAACGAGCCGCGGGCGGAGGTGCCGGTCGCGCTCGATGCCGCCGACGTTCGC
>JAGQOI010000204.1 GCA_020427625.1 Phycisphaerales bacterium
TCACGCTCTGCAACGACGAGACCGTCGTCGTCCCCGGACACGGCGTGACCGGCGACAAGGCGCTCATCGAGGCGCAGATCACGCTGTTCGAGACGATCCGGGCCGCGGTGAAGGACGCCGTCGCCGCCGGCAAGACCGCCGACGAGATCAAGGCGATGCCGTTCCCCCGGTTCGCCGCCTACGGCAACGAGCGGCGCGACACCACGATCGCCGTGATCCTCGACGAACTCGTCGGCTGGAAGAACACGCCCTGAGCCGGACGACGCGAAGGCGGAACGAAGCGACCGGACTCCTGGAGAGCCACGCGCCCGGACTCACCGCCCGCGCAGGTTGCCCTCGAGCATGCGGTCCCACGTCGCGATCTCCGGCGCATAGTCCAGCATGAGCCACGTCGTGTCGCCCTCGATCGTGATCGAGTCGACGCGATCGTTGAGCTGCACCGCCCGCACCACGTCCATGCCCTCGACGACGCGACCGAACATCGAGTACTTCAGGTCCGTGCCCGGCATCGCCGCGAGCGTGATGAAGAACATGCTGTCGACCTTGTGCAGTTCCGCGGCCGACATCGACACGCACCCCTCGGAATCGTGGGACAGCTTCGAGAACTCGTGATTGATGAAGTACCCGAGCGACCCGCTCTTCGTCGCCTGCGCCGGATCACCGGTCGAGATCTTGAACGCCGGCTGCACGTAGTGCCAGGTCAGACCGTCGTAGTAGTGGTGACGGCAGAGGTTCACGAAGTTCGCGACCGTCATCTGCGCCTCGTTCGGATACAGCTTGATCCGGATCGTCCCCCGCGTCGTCTTCACGACGGCGAACAGCGGCGGGTACGAGTCCGGCGCGGCGACGACGGCGTCGGCCGGCGCGGGCGGGGGCGACGGCGTCGGATCCGTCACGGCCGGAGTCGGATCGACGGGCGCCGTCGGTTCCGGATCGACGACCGGCGCCGGTGCGGGTCGGCTTGCCGCCGCCGGAGCGCCCGCTCCGGACGGCGCCCCGTCCCCCGTCCCCTTGCCCTCGCCGCAGGCGACGACCAGCATGACCGTCGCGACGATCGCGATCGCGTTGAGGAACGAGGCGGGACGGCAGCGGCGGAGCGTCATCGGCATGATCGGCCTTCCGGACGAGGACTCAGGACGTCGCGGCATCCGGGAGCGGATGCACGAGCACGGGCTTGCGGGCGGCGCCGACCTCGTCGGCGCGTCGCACGATGGATTCCGTCGGCGCCTCGGCGAGCGACGGCGCATCGCGTTGGATCTGGTCGGCGATGTCGAGCATGACGTCGACGAACCGGTCGAGCGTGCGCTTCGACTCGGTCTCCGTCGGCTCGACCATGAGGCAGTCGTGGACCGGCCAGTGCATCGTCGGCGGATGCACGGCGTAGTCGATCATGCGCTTCGCGATGTCGTTGAGGGTCACGCCCCCGGCGAGCAGACGCTTCGGCACGGTGACGAACTCGTGGGCGCAGAACCGCTTCTGCTTCGGCCGGAAGTACGGCATCTCGTACACGTCGCGCAGACGGGCCGCGAGATAGTTCGCGTTGAGCACCGCCGTGTCGGCGACGTGGCGCAGACCCTCCGGACCGCAGGCCGAGATGTACGCCCAGCACCGCACGAGCACGCCGAACTGGCCGATGAACGACCGCACCTTGCCGATCGACTTCGGCCGGTCGCGGTCGAGATAGAACGAGCCGTCGTCCGCCATCATGACCTGCGGCACGGGCAGGTACGGCGCGAGGGCCGCGGTCACCGCGATCGGACCCGCGCCCGGCCCGCCGCAGCCGTGCGGCGTCGAGAACGTCTTGTGCGTGTTGTAGTGCATCGCGTCGGCGCCGAAGTCCCCGGGACGCGTGCGCCCGAGCACCGCGTTCATGTTCGCGCCGTCGAGGTACAGCATCGCGCCCGCGTCGTGGACGATGTCCGCGCACTCGCGGATGCTGCCGTCGAACAGCCCGGCCGTGTTGGGGTTCGTGATCATGAACGCGGCGATGTGCTCCGCGCCGTGCACGCCGATCAGACGCCGCAGATCATCGAGGTCCGTGTAGCCGTCCTCGGTGCGGACGGCGACGACGTTCGCGCCGCACATCGCGCAGCTCGCGGGATTCGTGCCGTGCGCGTTGTCCGGCGCGAGCACGACCGTGCGCTGCGCCTGGCCGTGATCGTTGAAGTACGCGCGAATGACCTTCAGCGCCGTGTACTCGCCGTGCGCGCCCGCCGCGGGCTGGAGCGACACCTCGTCCAGACCCGCGATCTCCTGCAGGAAGCACCGCGTCTCGTAGAGCAGGCGCAACGCGCCCTGGATCGTGTCGTCATCCTGCAGCGGATGCAGGCGACCGAAGCCCGGCAGCGCCGCGGCCCACTCGTTGATGCGCGGATTGTGCTTCATCGTGCACGACCCGAGCGGGTAGAAGTTGCCGTCGACCGAGAAGTTCCGGTCCGAAAGGTGCGTGTAGTGGGCCATCACGTCGTGCTGCCCGACCTCCGGCAGCTCGACCGGCGTGCCGGCGAGGGCGGGATCGATCGGCGCGTGCGGGACGTCCAGCGGCGGCAGGTCGACGCCCCGCTGACCCGGGACGGACTTCTCGAAGATCAGCGGCTCGGCCGCGCGCCGGCTGCGCGTCGCGACGCGGGACGTCTCGGAGGCGTGGGTCATGGCGGGTTGGGGCTTCGTTTCGATGGTGGTCATCTCAGGAGGTGCTCGCAAAGCGGGTGAGCACGTCGACGAGCGCGTCCATCTCGTGACGCGTCCGCTTCTCGGTGACGGCGATGATGAGGTCGTTCGGGCCGCCGATCCGACGCATCCGCCGGCCGTGCGGACTCACGCCGGGCAGGATCCCCGCCCGCTTGCACGCCTCCACGATCTCCGTCACCGGACGCGGACACGTGATCGTGAACTCGTGGAAGAACGGACGGTCGAACGTCAGCGCGTAGCCGGGGATCGCCGCGATGCGGCCGGCGAGATAGTGCGCCTTGTGGTGACACTGCTCCGCCATCTCCCGCAGACCCGCCTTGCCGATCGTCGTCATGAACATCGTCGCCCGCAACGCGAGCAGACCCTGGTTCGTGCACACGTTCGACGTCGCCTTCGCGCCGCGAATGTGCTGCTCGCGCGTCTGCAGCGTCAGGCAGAACGCCTGCCGACCCTCGACGTCCGTCGTCCGGCCGATGAGACGACCCGGCATCCTGCGGATGAACGACGACTTCGCCGCGAACAGGCCGAGGTACGGGCCGCCGAGCGACAGGGGCACGCCGAGCGGCTGGCCCTCGCCCGCCGCGATGTCCGCGCCGCACGCGCCGGGCGACTTCAGCAGTCCGCTCGCGATCGGGTTGAAGACCGCGATCGCGCACGTGCGCTCGTGCTCGTGCGCCGCCGCGAAACAGCCGTCCCAGTCCTCGATGACGCCCCACACGTTCGGCGACTGCACGACGACGCACGCCGTGTCCTCGTCGAGATGCGCCCGCACCGTGTCGGCGGGCACCGCGCCGTTCGTCGACGGCATCACGACCATCTGCACGGGCAGGTCGCTCAGGTACGTCGTGAGCACGGCGCGATACTCCGGATGCACCGTGTCCGCGACGAGCACGCGACGCTTGCCGCTCGTGTTCAGCGCCATGAGCACCGCTTCGGCGACGGCCGTCGCGCCCTCGTAGAGACTCGCGTTCGCGATGTCCAGACCCGCCAGACGCGCGACCTGCGTCTGGAACTCGAAGAACGCCTGCAGACTGCCCTGCGACGCCTCCGCCTGGTACGGCGTGTACGCGGTCAGGAACTCGCCGCGCATGATGAGCTGGTCGATGAGCACCGGACAGAAGTGGTCGTACGCGCCGCCGCCCATGAAACAGACCATGTCGTGCGGACCATGATTGCGCGACGCCATCTCGCCCAACTCACGCTGAAGCTCCAGCTCCGAACGACCCGGCGGAAGATCCAGCGTCCCCGCGAACCGGATCGGCGCCGGGATCACCTCGAACAACTCGTCCACCGTCGAAATGCCGATGGCGTCGAGCATGGCCGCCTGCTCGTCGGGCGTGATTTGGATGTAATCCATTGAGGATCCAGCTCTTGGGCGAAGAAAGGGCAGCCGCCGGGAACGTCCGCGATGCGCCCGCCGGAATCGCCGATCCCACCCGAGCGGACGCGACGAAACCGAACCTTCAACTATATTCAAAGCCCGATCGAAGAGCAACGCCGCCGACCTCCACGACACGCCGCCCCAACACCCGCCACCCATCCATCCACCCGACCGAGGCAGCACCCCACATGACCACCGCATCGCGCCGACACACCCGACGCCTCGTCGCCCTCCTCGCCATCCCCCTCCTCGCCGGCGCGGCACCCGATCACGTCATCCCCGGACCCGCCAACGTCCAGGACTTCCATCCCGCCGACGATGCCGCGCCCGGTGACCTCGCCGTCGCCCTCGCCGACCTCGGACCCGACGCCGCCGAGTGGTTCCAGCACGTGCAGACCCTCGCCAACCCCTACTTCGGCGGACGCGCTCCGGGCACCGAAGGACACGAGCGCGCCGAGGCCTACGTCGAATTCCACCTTCAGCGCGCCGGACTCACAGGCGCCTTCCCCACCGACGGCGGCACGCCGAGCTGGCGCCAACCCGTCGACGTCGTCCGCCAGCGCCGCGGCTGGCGGCGACCGACGCCACCCACCGGCGACCTCGCGCTCAACGGCATCCGCCTCGACGACACCCTCTACACCATCGATCCCGGAACCGCCGCCGCCGACGTCACCGACGCGCCGGTGCGCCTCATCGGCTACGGCATCGACGACGCGCCCGACTGGCCGGGCCTGCCGCCCGACGATCTCGACGGCGCCGTCGTCCTCCTGCTCGACGGCGAGCCCCGCGACGGCGACACCGGCCGATGGTCCAGCCGGCCCGGCGCCATCTCGCCCCACGGCGCCCTCGAACACAAGATCCCCGCCCTCCTGGAGCGAGGCGTGCGCGCCGTGCTCGTCATCGACGCCGATCCCGCCGACGACACCCGGCCCGAGCCCGGTCGGCGCGGACGGCGCGGCGGGCGCGACGCCGCCTACCCGCTGCCCGTCGCCCGACTGACCGTCGCGGCAACCGAGACGTTCCTCGGCCGGAGCCTCAAGGACCTGATCGCCGACGCCGACGACGGCACGCTCGACGACCCGTGGACGCGGGACGGGCGGGTGACCATGCACGCGACGCCGGGCGAAGAGCCGGGCCGGATCGTCGCTGCCGCGCACAACGTCGCGGGCATCCTGCCCGGGCACGGCGCGCTCGCGTCGGAGTGGATCGTCGTCGGCGCGCACCTCGACCATCTCGGTGACGGGCAGTTCGGCACGTCGCCACGGAACCGCGGGCGCCTTCATCCCGGCGCGGACGACAACGCCTCGGGCA
>JAGQOI010000205.1 GCA_020427625.1 Phycisphaerales bacterium
AGCCGCGTCGCCGCCCAGACCGGCGGACGCATCAACCTCGACCTCACCGACGGCGAACGCTTCACCGTCGTCGACACCGTCGGCACCGGGTCCGGCAACCTCATCGTGAAGGGCGCCGGCGACAACGACACCGACACCGCGGAGGATCTCGGCATCCTCAACGTCACCGGCGTCGCCGCGTCGTCGTTCGACGGCGAACTCATCCCCAACACCATCGAAGCCGCGCCCGTCGCCACCATCCAGCAACTCCTCGACCGCATCAACGACGCGACCGACACGCTCGGCGCCGCGAACGCCGGCCGACTCGTCGCGTCGATCAACGCGACCGGCGACGGCATCGTCCTCCAGGACACCACCGGCGGCGGCGGCAACTTCATCATCCTCGGCGCCCCCGGCACGTCCGGCAGCGCGAATGCGGCGAAGGACCTCGGCATCTTCACCGGTGCCGCGGGCGTCGCCGCGCCGACCGTCGAGAGCGGCGAAGCGCTCATCGCGACCCTCAACTCGACCCTCGTCCGCGACCTCAACGGCGGACTCGGGCTCAACGGCGCCTCGACGCTGGAGATCACCGACCGCGACGGCGACTTCGTGTCCATCGGGTCGCTCGACCAGTACACCTCCGTGACCCAGCTCCTGGAGGCTATCAACACCGCCATCGCCGACGCCGTCAACGTCGACGTCTCCGTCACCCTCAACGAGAACGGCAACGGCTTCCGCGTCGTCGACTCCAGCGGCGCGACCGCGAGCAACCTCGTCGTCGGCGGCGATGCCGCCGACGCCTTCGGCATCGCCGGCGACGTCGCCGCCGACCGCATCGACGGCGCCAACGCCCAGACCCGCTACGTCGGCGAAGCGAGCCTGCTCACCAGCCTCAACTACGGGCGGGGCGTCGGCACCGGATCGTTCCGCATCACCGACTCCCTCGGACAGACCGCGACCGTCTCCATCGACGGCGACTCGCGCACCCTCTACGACGTCATCGCCGAGATCAACTCGCGCGGGCTGTCCATCAACGCCCGCGTCAACGACAACGGCGACGGCCTGCTCATCGAGAGCACCGCCGGCTCCGGCGGCTTCGTGCCGCTCAAGATCGAATCGCTCAGCGGCACCGTCGCCTCCGGCCTGAACATCGTCGGCAGCGCCGACACCAGCGTCGACGGATTCATCGACGGTTCGTACGAACGCACCGTCGACCTGAGCACGTCCGACACGCTGTCGGAAGTCGTCGCCAAGATCAATGCCGCCGCCGGCGTGCCCGCGTCCGCGACCATCATCAACACCGGCGCCGCGACCAACCCGTTCCGATTGTCCATCACCTCCGAGATCGGGGGACGCCGCGGCGAACTCACGATCGACTCCACCGGCGCCGACGTCGACTTCTCGACCATGTCCGTCGGAAAGGACGCGAAGGTGATCTTCGGCGGCAGCGCCGACACCGGGTTCCTGCTCACCAGCACGACCAACACCCTCACCGACGCCGTCGAGGGCCTCACCCTCACCCTCAAGTCCGTCAGCAACACGCCCGTCACCGTCAACGTCGAACGCGACACCGCCGGCATCGTCCAGAAGGCCAGCGAGTTCGTCGTCGCATTCAACGACGCCATCGGACGCATCGACGACTACGACAAGTACGACGTCGACACCGAGGAGCGAGGCATCCTCCTCGGCAACCCGCTCACCGCCCGCGCCCGCAACGCCCTCTTCCGACTCGTCTTCACCCGCGCCGAAGGCATCTCGTCCAGCTACCAGACGCTTCGCGAAGTCGGCATCTCCGTCGGATCCGGCGGCTCGATCAACTTCGACGAGGACAAGTTCCTCGAAGCCTACGAGGCCGATCCCGACGCCGTCGAA
This sequence comes from Phycisphaerales bacterium, assembly GCA_020427625.1. GTDB lineage: Bacteria > Planctomycetota > Phycisphaerae > Phycisphaerales > SM1A02 > JAGQOI01. Next base: position 1,852 of record JAGQOI010000205.1, read on the forward strand.
AACCTCTTCACCGCCCTCGCCGAAGCACCCGTCACCTCCGAGGAGATCGCGCCCGGCATCACCGTCATCAACGGCGGCACGACGACCACCCAGCGCGGCATCGGCGAGATCATCGACGACCTGCTCAACGCGTTCACCGACTCCATCGACGGCTCCTTCAAGCGCGCCGGCGACGGAATCCAGTCCCAGATCGACGGCATGAACGAACGCATCGGCCTCATCGATGAGAAACTCGCGGCCAAACGCGCCCGACTCCAGGCCCAGTTCCTCGCCATGGAAACCGCCATCGCCCAGCTCCAGTCGCAGAACAGCGCCCTCTCATCCCTCAGCGGCTGATAACCGCCGATCGCGGAATCCGCGAGACTCGAACTGTTTTCGCCGCGCCGGGGAACCGATAGTCCTCCTGCCATGACCACCCCGGACCCGAACGCATACCTGCGCACCAAGGTGATGACGGCCAGCCCGGCCGAACTCCGCCTCATGCTCCTCGACGGCGCCGTCAAGTTCGCCCGACAGGGACGCGACGGACTCGCGGCCAAGGACTTCGAAGCCGCCTACAACGGCATCACGAAGTGCCAGGACATCATCATGGAGCTCATCAACAGCCTCCGCCCGGAATTCGATCCGACGCTGTGCGAGAAACTCTCGGCCCTCTACGTGTTCCTGTACAACCGACTCATCGACGCCAGCTCGCACCGCGATCCCACCATCATCGATGAAGTCGTGACACTCCTCGAATACGAACGCGAAACCTGGACCCTGCTCATGGACCAGCTCCAGCAGCACAACCAGAGCAGCCGCGCCATCGCCGATACGGCGCCGACCCCCGGCACCGTCAGCCTCCGCGGCTGACCCGACGCGCGATCCCCCCGAACCCGCGACGAGATTCCGCCCGACGAACCCCGTCGCGTCCCCGACGCGACGCGCCGTCGAGCCGCCGCTCCCGTATCCTGCACGCCGTGCAGACGCTGAAGTCCAACGCCATCTGCGTGCGGCACTGGGACTTCTCCGAAACGTCCCAGACCGTGAGCCTCTTCACCCGCGAACTCGGCCTCGTGCGCGGACTCGCGAAGGGTGCGCGGCGCGAGCGTGGCTCATTCTCCGGCGGCATCGACCTGCTCACCCGCGGCGAGGTCGTCGCGCTCCTCAAGCCCGGACGCGATCTCGCGACCCTCACCGCCTGGGACCTCCAGGAGGTGTTCTGGTCGCTCCGCCGTCGCCTCGCCGCCAACCAGGCCGGCCTCTACATGGCCGATCTCGTGAACCACTTCCTCAGCCAGCACGACCCCCATCCCGCCCTCTTCGACGCGCTCGTCGACGCCCTCCGCGCCCTCGAGGATCCGACCGTCCCGACCGACGCCGTCCTGCTGCGCTTCCAGTGGGATCTCCTGCACGAGAGCGGCTACCTGCCCGAGCTCGCGCACGACGCCGACACCGGTGCCGCGCTCCCGACCGACGCGCCGACGCTCGCGTTCAGTCCCGGCGCCGGCGGTCTCGTCGCGGACACCGGCAGCGGCGATCGCTGGCGCATCCGGCGGGAGACCGTCGACATGCTCCGCGCCCTCGCCGCCGATCCCGCGTCGCGCCCCGTCGACGTCGACGCCGGCGTCACGGTCGAGCGCGCCAGTCGCCTGCTCGCGTGGTACCTGCGCGAGATCCTCGGCGACGAACTGCCGACGATGCGCCTCGTCTTCCGAACCCCCTCCGGCTGACGGGTCGACGACCATGCGACAGGAGACGGTGATCGCTGGATCACCGTCCCCTTCGTGTCATCGAGTCCGGGCGACGCGAGCGCGCGGGTGCGCGCTTCAGTAGCGGTAGTGATTCGGCTTGTAGGGACCCTCGACGGGCACGCCGATGTAGTCGGCCTGGTCCTTCGACAGGGTCGTGAGCCTGGCGCCGAGCTTGCCGAGGTGCAGGCGGGCCACCTCCTCGTCGAGCTGCTTCGGCAGCGTGTAGACGCAGTTGTCGTACGCGCCGTGGTTCGCGTGCAGTTCCATCTGCGCGAGCACCTGGTTGCAGAACGAGTTGCTCATGACGAACGAGGGATGCCCGGTCGCGCACCCGAGATTGAGCAGACGACCCTCCGCCAGCACGATCACCGAGTGCCCGTCCTTGAACAGCCACTGGTCCGTCTGCGGCTTCACGTTGATGCGGGTGATGCCCGGCGTCCTCGCGAGACCGGCCATGTCGATCTCGTTGTCGAAGTGACCGATGTTGCCGACGATGGCCTTGTCCTTCATCTTCGCCATGTGCGCGGCCGTGATGATGTTGTAGTTGCCGGTCGCCGTGATGAAGATGTCGGCCGTGCCGACCACGTCCTCGAGCCGCACGACCTCGTAGCCGTCCATGCACGCCTGGAGCGCGCAGATGGGGTCGATCTCGGTCACGACGACGCGGCACTTCTGTCCCGCCAGCGACTGGGCGCACCCCTTGCCGACGTCGCCGTACCCGCACACGACCGCGACCTTGCCGGAGAGCATCACGTCGGTCGCCCGCATGATCCCGTCGACGAGCGAATGCCGACAGCCGTACACGTTGTCGAACTTGCTCTTCGTGACCGCGTCGTTCACGTTGATCGCCGGGAAGAGCAGCGTGCCCTTCTCCTGCATCTGGTAGAGACGATGGACGCCCGTCGTCGTCTCCTCGCTCACGCCGCGGATGCTCCTGGCGATCGGACCCCAGAATCCCGGGTTCGCCTGCTGCACGTCGCGGAGGACGGTGAGCACGCAGTGGAATTCCTCGTTGTCGGTCGAGCTCGGATCGGGCGTCTCCTTCGAGTTCGCCAGCTCCGCGCCGCGATGCACGAGCAGGGTCGCGTCGCCGCCGTCGTCGAGGATGAGGTTCGGACCCTTGCCGTCCGGCCAGTTGAGCGACTGGAAGGTGCACCACCAGTACTCCGGCAGCGACTCGCCCTTCCAGGCGAAGACCGGCGACCCCTTCGGCGCGTCCGGCGTGCCGTCGCGACCGACGACGACCGCCGCCGCCGCGTGATCCTGCGTCGAGAAGATGTTGCACGACACCCAGCGCACCTCGGCGCCGAGATCGACGAGCGTCTCGATGAGCACCGCCGTCTGCACGGTCATGTGCAGCGACCCGGTGATCCGCGCCCCCTTCAGCGGCTGAGCCGCCCGGTACTTGTCGCGGATCGCCATCAGGCCGGGCATCTCGTGCTCGGCGAGTTCGATCTCCTTGCGACCGTACGCCACCGTCTTCGGCGACAGATCCGCCACCTTGTACGGCAGGTCCGAGAACAGCGGCAGACCCGTGTCCATGAAGCTCGCGGTCGTCATCGTCGTGCTCACGGCAACATCGCTCCTGTCTGGTTTGAATAAGCAACGGCTTCAAATCAACTTCATCCGTTGATCCGGATGAAGCGATCATATGGTAGCCGGGCGGGGGGTCGCGGTCAATCCGCGCCCGCCCCCTCGACGCGCGGCCTGATCCCGGTCGGGTTCACCACGGAGACACGAAGGACACGGAGAGGGCAACTGGGTTCCGGATCCTGAAACCGACGCCCCCGATCATTCGAATGCGTCCGCCCCGCGATCCGAAACCCTGCCTCGTCTCTCCGTGTCTCCTATGAAGTCGGGCGTGTCAATCGTGGAGTCGGCTGCCAGCCTCCTATCCGGGCTGCTGCGGGTGACGCAGGCCCATTCAGCTGGCTGCGACGGAGCGACGCCCATTCTCAGTGCCGAGGTTC
>JAGQOI010000206.1 GCA_020427625.1 Phycisphaerales bacterium
AAGAAGATCGCGCTGGAGCTCTACCAGCCGTTCATCATCCGCAAGCTCAAGGAGCACGGGCTCGCCGACACGATCAAGTCCGCCAAGCGCATGCTCGAGCGGCGCGATCCCGAGGTGTGGGACATCCTCGAGCAGGTCATCTACCAGCATCCGGTGCTGCTCAACCGCGCCCCGACGCTCCACCGCATGGGCATCCAGGCGTTCGAGCCGGTGCTCGTCGAGGGCAACGCGATCATGGTGCACCCGCTCGTGTGCACCGGCTACAACGCGGACTTCGACGGCGACCAGATGGCCGTCCACCTCCCGCTGTCCGTCGAGGCGCAGGCCGAGGCGCACGTCCTCATGCTCTCGACGCACAACATCTTCTCGCCGGCGAACGGCCAGCCGATCGTGACGCCGTCGCAGGACATCGTCATGGGCGTCTACTTCCTCACGTTCGCGGAGGAGGACGACCCGCGCCCGATCGAGAAGCTGCGCCACTTCAAGGACTCGCAGGAGGCGATCCTCGCCTTCGACACGAAGCAGATCCGGCTCCAGGAACGGATCGTCGTGCGCCTCCGGCGCTTCGACGAGGTCGTCAACGGACAGAACGACGCCCCGGTCGGGCTGCCCGATCACCGACGCATCCTGACCACCGTCGGACGCGTCCTGTTCAGCGACATCCTCCAGAACGGGATGCCGTTCTACAACTACACGCTCGGCAAGAAGGGCTGCAGCCGCGTCATCGACGACACCTACGCGCGCCTCGGGCGTCCGGCGACCCTCGAACTCCTCGACAACATGAAGGAGGCCGGGTTCAAGTGCTCGACGACGTCGGGCCTGTCCATCGGCATCACCGACATCCGCATCCCCGACGCGAAGCCGCGCCTCATCAGCGAGACGCAGGACAAGGTGAACCGCGTCGAGAAGGCCTACCAGGCCGGCGCCATCACGAACCGCGAGCGCCACAACCAGCTCCTCGACCTCTGGGCGCACTGCCGCGAGCAGATCACGAAGGAACTCGTCACGACCCTCAAGGACGACCGGCGGCATGCCGCCGATCACCGCGAGGCGCCCATCGGCAGCACCGAGGGCTTCAAGTACCTCAATCCCGTCTACCTCATGTCCACCTCCGGCGCGCGAGGCAACATCAGCCAGATGCAGCAGCTCGCGGGCATGCGCGGCCTCATGGCCAAGCCCTCCGGCGAGATCATCGAGACCCCCATCCGCGCCAACTTCCGCGAGGGCCTCAACGTCCTCGAATACTTCTCGTCGACCCACGGCGCCCGCAAGGGCCTCGCCGACACCGCCCTCAAGACCGCCGACTCCGGCTACCTCACCCGCAAGCTCTACGACGTCGCCCAGGGCGTCGTGGTCATGGAGTACGACTGCGGCACGAAGCGGGGCGTGCCGAAGCGGGCCATCTACAAGGGCGAGGAGATCGACGTCCCGCTGCGCGAGGCCATCCTCGGACGCACCAGCCGTCACACGATCATCAACCCCATCACCGACCAGATGATCGTCCGCGAGAACGAACTCATCACCCACGACGTCGCCCTCAAGATCGAGGCCCTCGGCATCGACGCGGTCCAGGTCCGCAGCCCGCTGAGCTGCGACACCGCCCGCGGCGTGTGCATGCTGTGCTACGGCATGGACATGTCCACCAGCCAGCGCGTCGAGGAAGGCATGGCCGTCGGAACCATCGCCGCCCAGTCCATCGGCGAACCCGGCACGCAGCTCACGATGCGGACGTTCCACACCGGCGGCGTCGCGTCGCGCGGCCTCGTGGACACCTCCTACAAGGCCAACCACTCCGGCATCGTCGAACTCCGCGACTGCAACCAGGTGAGCGTCACCGTCGGCGATCGCGAGATCCTCACCGCCCTCAAGCGCAACGGCGAGATCGCCATCATCGACGACAAGGGGCGCGAGCTCGAGAAGTACAAGATCCCCTACGGCGCCGAGATCAAGCACGGCGTCGGCGACAAGGTCAAGAAGGGCACCGTCATCGTCGAGTGGGACCCCCACCGCATCCCGATCCTCGCCGAGAAGGCGGGCACGGTGCGCTTCAAGGACATCGAGATCGGCGAGACCGTCCGCGAGGAGGCCGCCCGCGGCAGCGACGGCACCGAGCTCATCGTCATCGAGCACACCGGCGAGAAGCATCCGCAGATCATCATCGAGGATGCGAACGGGACGATTCTCGACTTCCACCATCTGCCCGCGAAGGCCCGCATCGAGGTCGCCGAAGGCGACGGCGTCCAGGCCGGCCAGATGCTCGCCCGACAGCCGAAGGAAGTGAAGGGCTCGGCCGACATCGTGGGCGGTCTGCCCCGCGTCACCGAGATCTTCGAGGCCCGCACGCCGAAGGACCCGGCCGAGATGGCCGAGATCACCGGACGCGTCGAGCTCCACTCCGACAAGCGCAAGGGCAAGATGACCATCCGCGTCATCAGCGAGACCGGCATCGAACAGGACCATCACGTCGCCCAGGGCAAGCACCTGCTCGTCCACACCGGCGACTTCGTCTCCGCCGGCGATCCGCTCACCGAAGGCCCGCTCATCCCGCACGACATCCTGCGGATCAAGGGCGAGGAGGCGCTCTACACCTACATGCTCGACGAGGTGCAGAACGTCTATCGCGCCCAGGGCGTGCCGATCTCCGACAAGCACATCGAGACCATCCTCCGACAGATGCTCGGCAAGTTCCGCATCCTGTCGCCCGGCGACACGGAACTGCTCCCCAACGAGGTCGTCGATCGCTTCATGTTCCGCGAGATCAACGCCCGCATGGCCCGCAGCGTCATCGTCGTCGATCCCGGCGACACCTCGCTCCCGCAGAACGCCCTCGTCGAACGCGAAGAGGTCAAGGACGCCAACGCAACCGCCGAAGCCGAAGGCAAGGCCATCGCCAAGACCAAGAAGGCCCGTCCCGCCACCGCCCAGACCCTCCTCCTCGGCATCACCAAGGCGTCCCTCCAGGCCGAGTCGTTCCTCTCCGGTGCATCCTTCCAGGAAACGACCAAGGTGCTCACCGAAGCCTCCCTCCGCGGCGCCGTCGATGATCTCCGCGGCCTCAAGGAGAACGTCCTCCTCGGACACCTCGTGCCCGCCGGAACCGGCTTCGATCCCTACGTCAAGATGCGCGTCGGACGCATCACCGCCGACATGGAAGACGGCGAATCCGATGACATGATGGCCGATGCCGCCCGCGCGGCCGAAGCCCTCGGCGCCGAACGCGCCAGCGTCGTCGAAGTCGTCAGCAAGTCCAGCAAGCCCACGGCCAAGACCGCGAACGAGACCGCCAACGAGACCGGCGCCGAAGCAACCCTCACCGACGCCTGATGCGTCGCGCGCGAATCCCGTCCATCCGCAGCCCGCGGCCCGCGTCCCCCGACGCGGGCCGCGTTTCGTGGCGGGCGCGATCGAAGACGCCCGTCGACCCCGCGCGCGGCTGCCTCGCTCCCATGCCGGCGCCGGCGGCTCATCAAGCGATCGAGCCACGACGGCCGCCCCCTCGGGTCCACGCGTCAGCGCCGATGCGCCGCCGCACGCGCGCCCGGCGGGCGGCTCTGCACCGACGCGCTCGAACAGCCGCGTTGCATCAACGTAACATTCTGTCACATTGCGAGTTGCGCTACAGTCACGAGTGCCTCGGCCCGTGGCGAGGATCGGGCGTGGGGTCGCGGGAACACCGGCGGCCGTCCGGGCGGACGCGAGGTGCTCGACGAGCGCGCGCGGCGAGGGTGTGCCGACGACGCGCGCCGGCCGCCTTCTGGTGGGCGTGAGGGGCGTGGTCGCCGGCGGACATCTGGATTCTGGCGCGGTCGCGCGATCGACCGGTTGCGGCGGCGAAATCTCAAGAAGTGCACGACTTGCGGCCGCGCGGCCGACCTGCAGACGTATACTCTCGGGGTCTGTATCCGAGGTGACACCGGGTCTGCGTGCGCCGTACGCCCACGGCGCCGTTGGACGGCAGACCGTGCTTCCTTATTCAACGCCCTCCGGACCTCTCCTGGAGTGACCACATGACGTTCAAATTCGTGTTGACCCTGGCCATGCCGCTGTGCGTCGGGATGACGCTCGCTCATGGCGCCGAACCGGCCTCGAAGGTCCCGTCGCGGGATGTTTCCGCGGTGCCGACGATGCTCGAGGAGACGCGCCAGAACCCCTCGATCGCGAGCGTCGATCACCTGAGTACGTGGGGTGAGTTGCGGCCCGCCGTGTTTACGCCGCGCCAGCCGATGGCGAAGATCGCGAGTGCGGCGCTGGTCGAGACGCCGGACTACACCGGTCGTCTCGTCGTGAAGTTCCGCGACGATCTGCGGGCCCGTCCCACGGCGGACCGGCGCCGCGTCGCTTCGAAGCTCGGCGCTTCGGTTCAGGACGTGAACCTGCTGCTCGGCGCCTTCGGGCTTGAGGCCCAGCCGGTCTTCACCATGTCGGAGGAGAAGCTGACGCAGATGGAGGCTCGCGCGGCAGCGCTGAGCAACAAGGGTCAGCCGGATCTGGCCGGCATGATGTACATCACGGCGCCGAACGGCTCGGTGCCGGCGGAGGTCGCGCGGCAGCTCAATGCGCTCGACGCCTTCGAGTGGGTGTCCCTGGAGCAGACGCCGGTCGTGGACGGCGGCGATCCGGAGTGCGGGGACGGCGGCGCCTGCGACGATTCGCAGAGCGGCATGCCGTTCTGCATGGACGTCAACTGCTGCGAGAACGTCTGCGCCATCGACCCCTTCTGCTGCGATTTCGAGAACACGATCTACTGGCCGGGTCGCGGCCAGGGCAACTGGGACGCCGTCTGCTACTGGATCCAGCTCCAGATCTGTGGAACGGGTGCGCCGCCCGCCATCTGCGCGGGAGCGATCACCGATTGCTTCGAAGTCTCGACGCTTCCCGGATGCACGACGTCCGGCTGCTGCGAGTCGGTGTGCACGGTCGACCCGTTCTGTTGCGAGGTGGCCTGGGACTCGGACTGCGTGCTCATCGCGTTCGAGCAGTGCATCAATCCCGGCGCCGGCGGCGCGACGCCGAACTTCACCGACGCGCAGGGCTACCTGACGCCGGGCTCGTACATGGCCGAGAACATGGGCGCCGTGCCCGCGAACGTCGTGACCGCCATCCCGCTCGATCCGAACAACGCCAACGTGCCGCTGCCCGGCTGGCAGGGTCAGGGCTACCGGATGGACGACCTTGAACTGCTCGGCGAGTTCCTGATCAGCATCGGCATCGGCGAAGAGAACCTCGTCCGCGGCAAGGGCCGTCGGATCGGCGTCGTGGAGTTCACGGCGCTCGTCGATCACGAGGAACTGACGCACGTCACGCAGGAACCGGCCACGACGCAGATCATCTGGCCGTTCTCGCCTCCGTACATCGAGGCCGGTCACGGCACCGCGACCCTCGGCATCATCGGTGCCAAGGACAACGGCGCTCCCGGACGCGCCGACGAGCGGGGCATCATCGGCATGCAGCCCGAGGCCGACATGTACTTCTTCCCGACCGTGACGGTCGAGGAGGGCGGCCGCCTCCTGAACGCGATCGCCAACGCGATCGCCATGTTCGAGCCGGGCGACATCCTGTCCTTCTCGATCGGGTATCCCCCGCTGCCGCTCTGTTCGAACCCCGCCGTCTGGGCGCTCTTCCGAGTGGCGTCGGACTCGTTGATCACGTGCTGCTGCTCGGCCGGCAACTCGTCCTTCAACATCGACAACGGCGCCCAGTTCGGCGGTGAGGACAGCGGATGCATCATCGTCGGCTCGGTCTTCCCCGGCCGCAACGACGCCTTCAGTGATCCCGGCATCGAGCATTGCCGGCTCGGATACAGCAACTTCTGCGGGGAATGCGAGGCACCGAACCAGGTGCACGTGTCGGCGTGGGGCGAATCGGTCGCCACGCTGGGCTACGGCTCGCTCTACCTCGGCGATGACGATCCGAACCGGTCCTACACGAACACGTTCAACGGCACGAGCGCCGCCTGTCCGCAGGTCGCCTCGCTCGCGTCGGCGATGCAGGGCATCGCCATCATGATGTACGACACGCCGCTGCTGCCGGAACAGATCCGCCAGGTCCTCGGGAGCGGATTCCCCCAATGCGGCGTGGGCTTCGCGGCGCCGCCCGGAAGCACCAACGAGCAGATCGGCGACTTCGCGACGGACGAGGATCCGAACTGGGTCCAGATTCCCGGCGCCGGCGCGCTCACCGATACCATCGCCGCGGGCCGCGCCGTCATCGAAACGCCCTGGTTCGACGGCAACCCGAACATCGACGGAATCCAGATCCTGACCGGCACGAAGCTCATCGGCTCCGCGTTCTCGATCAAGGCGCTCGACGCCCTGTTCCTCATCATCCGGTCCGAGTACATCAACCCGAACCATCCGCAGCCCGGGCAGGGTCCCGGATTCAGCGGTGCCGGAGGCTCCTTCCCGGGTCGCCTGAACACGCCGACGTACGTCATCGGAGGTCAGATCACCGACTTCCTCGTCGAGGCGCACGCGGCCGACACCGACGTCCTCGGTCTGGCGATCCAGAGCGCCGCCTACGTGGCGCCCACCCAGACGCCGACCACGGCCGTGGAGTTCGTCGAACTCTACAACTTCATCACGGGACGCTGGTCGATCCAGGGCGCGACCGTGCTCGCCCAGTCGCGAGACACGATGGCGGTGAACACCTACGAGGTGTTCGGGCCGCTCGCCTTCGTCCGCAGCGGCGACGAGGCCATCGCCGCCCGCTTCTGGACCGTCACGCTGTCGTACGACCAGGCCGCGACCGCGACGGTGTTCTACGACCTCGTGAACATCGTCGTCGAGCAGGACATCGGCATCGGCACCCCCTGATCGACGCCGACCGTCGACCTCATCCACCCACCCCCCGGTCCCGACGACCGGGGGGTTTTTCGTGCGCCGGGACGACGCCTCCCCGCGCCGCGCCGAACGCGTCGCACCCACGCCGCGCGCGACGTGCCGCGCGGACGACGACGAGCCGAGCCCGACAACCGCTCGTCCCCGGATCGGGCCGACGGCGAGCGCGCCGGACATCTCGGCGACGACACGTCATCCCGGCTGGCATCCCCGGCCGGCATCCCGGTTGGCATCCCCGGCCGGCATCCCGGTCGCGGTCGAGCGGAGCGTCGCCGCGCGGATGGCGGGCGGATGGCGGGCGGATGGCGGGCGGATGGCGAGCGGGCGGCGATCGGACGCCGGTCTGATGGAGGCGTGCCCGGGGTGGCGGTGGCGATCAGGTGGTCGGTCGTTCGTAGCGCATCCGGACCTTGTTGCCGGGGGCGACGTACTCGACCCTGGTCATGTAGGCGCGCATGAGCACGATGCCGCGTCCGCAGGGGATCTCGATGTTCTCGGGCTGGGTCGGATCGGGCACGGCCTGCACGTCGAATCCGGCGCCCTGGTCTTCGACCTGGATCTCGACGGCGCGGGGGTCGATGCGGTAGGCGAGGGTGACGGTCTTCCCGGGGTCGCTCTCGTTGCCGTGCTTGAAGGCGTTGTTGATCGCCTCCTCGACGGCGAGGCGGATGGCGAACGTGCTGGCGGGGTCGTACTGCTGTCCGGAGACGGCGTCGAGGAGCGCGCGCTGGGCGGCTTCGATGTCCGCACGGTCGTGTCGGAGCACGACGGAGTGCTCGACGGCGCTGCGATGGGAGTCGGATTCGGTCATGCGGCCCGTCAACGCTGCGGTCAGGAGAACGCGGGAAGGGGATCGCGTGCGACATCACCACGTCGGGCCCGGATCGCAGTGGCGCGGCGCACCGCGACGCCGGTCGTGAACCGGCTCAGGTGAAGCTCTCCATGGCCTGGTCGGTCGTCTCGTGAATGTGGAAGAGCTTGTTCAGCTTCGTGATCACGAACACCTCGTAGATCTGCGCGTCGATGTTGGCCAGCCGGAGCTGGCCGTCCTTGTCGCGGACCTTCTTGTTGATCGTGATGAGCGTCCCCAGGGCGGCCGACGACAGGTGGTCGACGTTGCTGAAGCTGATGAGCACGCGCGGCTGCGGCTGCGCGTCGACGATCTCCCCGATCTCCTCGCCGATCTGCTGAATGTTGCCTTCGTCGAGGATGTTGCGATCGAGGAACTCGACGCAGGTGATCCCGTTCCGCTCGGTGACG
>JAGQOI010000207.1 GCA_020427625.1 Phycisphaerales bacterium
ACGTCCGCTTCGCGCCGCGCCTCCCGCGCACGATCCTGAGCGATCCGATGCGGTTCAAGCAGATCCTGCTCAACCTCGTCGGCAACGCGGTGAAGTTCACCGAACGCGGCGCGGTGACGATCGACGTGCGCCTCGACGAGAGCGAGGCGACGCCGCAACTCGTCTGCGCCGTGATCGACACCGGGATCGGCCTGACCGACGAGCAGGTGCGCAATCTCTTCGAACCGTTCGTCCAGGCCGACGCCTCGACGACGCGACGGTTCGGCGGCACCGGTCTCGGACTCGCGATCTCCCACCGGCTCGCCGGCATGCTCGGCGGACGAATCGACGTCGAATCCACGCCCGACCGGGGCTCGACCTTCCGGCTCCGACTCGCGACCGGGCCGCTCGACGACGATGCGATGCATGTCGACGCGACCGAGGCGATGTTCCAGGACGCGCCGCCCGTCGCCGCGCCACGCCCGGCCGCGCCGGCGCCCGGGCGGCTCACGGGACGACACGTGCTCCTCGTCGATGACGGGCCGGACAACCAGCGTCTGCTGCGGCACCTGCTCGTGCGGGCCGGCGCGACGGTCGACGTCGCCGAGAACGGCCGGATCGCGCTGGACCTCATCGCGGCGGGCGATCCCCCGCCCGCCTACGACCTCGTCCTGATGGACATGCAGATGCCCGAGATGGACGGCTACGAAGCGACGGCCCTGCTGCGTGCGCGTCGGTTCCGTGCGCCGATCCTGGCCCTGACGGCGCACGCGATGGACGGCGATCGCGAACGCTGCCTGGCCGCGGGATGCGACGACTACGTCACCAAGCCCGTCGACCGCACGCTGCTCATCGATACGATCGTCCGCTGGACGGACGGCGCGGCGGCGACGCGGTCGGGATGAGGGCGCACACGCCCGGCCGACGTCAGGTCGGATCCGAGCCCACCGCCGGACGCGCGAGCGCGGCAATCGTGACGTCCGCCAGCAACGCGACCAGCGGCCAGACGTCGCCGCGCGTGGAGGCGCCGTCGCGGCACACGTAGACGGTCACGGCCGGCTCGACGGCCGCGAGGTTCGGCGAATCGGGCGTCACGTGCCGCCAGCGATCCTCGATCAGCGCGCGCAACGCCGACGCGTCCGTGGATCGATCCACGATGAAGACGATCCGATCGAGCGGCACGCGTCCGAGCAGGCACCCGATCTCGTAGGCGCATCCCCGGTTCGACTCGCTGAACCCGCGCAGGTCCATGACGACGACGTCGCTCCACGCCAGCAGGTCGTCGAGCGCGCCGCGCCACAGGTCGTCGTGACAGCACAGGCGCGCCTGACGATATCGCCGCGGCAGACCGAGCCCGATGCGACCGGCGGCCCTGATCCGCCGACGCATGCCTTCCGCGTCGCGGGAGAACTGGCCCGGCAGCGTCACCAGCTTGCAGGCCAGATAGGCGACGAACAACAGGACGTAGATGGGAAACCCGCACATGAGCAGCATGCCGCTCACGATCTGGGCCGCCGCGACCGGGTCGAACGCGACGATCGCGAGCATCGCAAGGACCGGAAGCAACGCGACGCCCAGCAGCGTGAACAGCGCGCGCCCGAACTCGAACGCGGCATACGTGGGATCCATGATCGTGATCGCCGGTCCCACGAACTGCCAGCGTCGCCCGAAGTGCCGGAAGAACGACTGCGTCTGCCGGTGCTTCCCGAACACGCGCAACACCAGGAGACGCGGCGGGGCGAACGTTCCGAGGCGGCGGCGCGCGACGGTGTGCCGCACCAGCGCGGCCACGCTCGCGATCATGAGGATGCCGAGAAAGCACAGCGCGGGAAGAATGACCTGCCCGGGCTCCAGGACCGCCTCGCCTCTGGCGTCGGTCGCGCCCAGCATGAGGACCGCGAACAGATTCGTGAGCCCGCCGGCCACGAGCGCCGCGATCAGGCCGATGCCGTGACTGCGCCGATACAGCACGGTGATCACGATCAGCGCGACGATGAACGACCCGCTCGAGAGGAAGGCCATCACGAACACGCCGGACGCCAGCGTGCGCATGCACACGATCGGCAGCGCCTCACCGGCGGCGAGGTGCGTCGAGAACAGGTCCATCGCCTCCCCGAAGGGCTGGATCCCGATCATGATCAGGTTGACGAGCAACGCGATCACGACGCCCCGGAAGAACACGCGCCCGGGTCGGTTGAAGACAATGTCCCGGAAGCCGCGCTCGGCCTCGGTGTCGACGAGGTTCACCGCGCGTTCGTCGAAGATGCGCCAGCCGAGGGTCGTCGGCGTGACCGGGTCGACCGGCGCCTCGACGCCCGTCGGTTCCGGGGCGCGCTCGGGGCGCGACCGATCCGGGTCGGCCCGCTCGCGCATGAGGGCACGGATCCGGAAGGCGTAGAGCCGCCTCGCTCCGAACGTCATCAGGACGGCGCTCGCGGCGGCCATCGCGAGCGAGATCCACATCCCGCTCATGCCGCCGTCCGCCGTCCGGTACGTGATCCACACGAGCCATGGAATCACCAGGATGACGAGCGCGGCCTGCGCCAGGCATCCGGAGAACGCCTCGTCGAGACTCCCGTGCCGTCGGCGCACCGACCGGAGGTAGAGGCCGCCGACGACGAGCAGAACGCCGAGGTACGCAATGTGGCCGAATCCCGCGGGAAGCAGCGCCGGCACCTACCGCCGCTCCGCCCGAGCGCACGCGTCCGGCGATCGCGTCGTCACTGAGTCCATGGTGCCGACCATCCCGCCCTCCCATCACCCGGGTCGATTCTGGTCAGGCCGGGTTGATTCCGCAAGTCGCGGCCGATCCGAGCCCGCCCGTGTCTCCCGCCGGTTGACCGCCCCCCGCCCGGGACTACACTATCCCTCCCTCATTGCGAACCGGAGCCGTCCCGTGGCCAAGTCATTCCGCTGCTCGATCGTCACGCCCATGCAGACCGTGCTCGATGACGAGATCACCTACGCCTCCGTGCCCGCATGGGATGGTCAACTCGGCGTCATGACGTCGCAGTCCCCCACCCTCACCAAGCTCGGCATCGGCGCCCTTCGACTCGACTTCGAGGAGGGCGGCAGCCGCTGGTACCTGATCGAGGGCGGTTTTGCGCAGATCGCGTCGGATCACCTCAATATCATCACCGATCGCGCCACCGCCTCCGAGCGCCTCTCGCTCGCGGAGGCGGAGAGCGAACTCGACGAGGCGAACGGACGCGTCGTGGTCGGCGGCAAGGGTCACGCGCAGGCCGAAGTGGATCAACGACGCGCCCTCGCCAAGGTCGCCCTCGCCCGCGCCGCCGCCGGACGCGGACACGCGATCTGAGCCCCCGACCCCACGATCGCGTCGTCCGCGGACGCCGCAGCGGATACCCTGTTGCACCGGGCGCGGCACCGCGCGCCCCGCTTCGCTCCGCCCTCCGACCCCCAGGAACCTGCCCGGTGCCCCACGACGAACCGACGAGCCCCGAGGTCGATGATGCCGCCGCGTCCCGCGATCCCGCCGACCTCGACGACGATCCGGCCGGCGCCGCGCCGACCTTCGACCTCGACGAGGGGACCGGTGACGACCCGGACGACGCCGTCGCCCTGACCTGCGCCGAGCCCCTCGAAGCCCAGGTCGAAGCCCTGCTCATCAGCACCGACAAGCCCCTGTCCAACGGACGACTCGCCGAGTTGCTCGAACTCGACGGACGCGACGGACCACGCGAAGTGGACGACGCCGTCGGCGCGCTCAACGAGGCGTACGACGAGACCGGCCGCGCGTTTCGCATCGAGCGCCTCGCCGGCGGGTGGCAGATCCTGACGCGTCCGGTGTTCGGCGGCGTTCTGGGCCGTCTGCACCGCGATCGGCAGAGTACGCGCCTCAGTCCGGCCGCGCTCGAAACGCTCGCGATCATCGCCTACCGCCAGCCGATCATTCGCGCCGAGATCGAGGCGATCCGCGGCGTCGCGTGCGGCGAGGTGCTGCGCGGCCTGCTTGAGCGGCGGATGGTCCGCATCTCGGGTCGCGCGGAGATTCTCGGTCGTCCGATGCTGTACGGCACGACGCGCGACTTCCTGAACATCTTCGGTCTCGCGAGCCTCGACGATCTGCCCGAGGTTCCGGGACTCGTCCGCGAGGCGGCGAACCCGGTCGCCCGACCGAAGCCCGACGTCGCGCCCGACGCCGCGCCGACGGACGACGACGACGCCGATGATGCCGGGGCGCCGACCATCGAGGTGACGGCGGGCGCTCGGGATCATGACGCGACGGACGAGGCGTCCGTGTCCGGGGAGTCGGCGACGTGAGGGCGCGATCGATCCGACTGATGCTGCTGGGGGTGCTGCTCATCGTCACCGGCGGGTGTTCGAGCGGCTACACGTTGAGCGGGCGGGTGGTGCGGACGGACTCGGCGTATGCGACCTTCGTGGACGCCTCGGACTCGCGCCTCGAGGCGCCGGGTCTGGCCGGCGCGTCGGTGCGGATCTACCGCGATCCGGAGACGATCAACCGTTCGCTGGCCGGGCGGGCGACGACGGACGCCGACGGCAACTTCACGATCGTCCTGCCGCAGTTCGGCGTCGGCTGGATGGAGGAGACGTGGCACATCGTGATCTCGCGTTCGCAGTACGGCAACGTCGAGACGACGGAACCCCTGCCGAGTTCGAGTTCCCGACGGCGGTTGCTCGTGTCGATGCGTCGCGGCACGTCGAATCCGTCGGCGGGCGAAGCCGAGGACCTGTACGAGCAGGCCGGTCGGTACCGATGACGCGGCGGCGTCCGCGGCGCTGCGACCGGCCCTCCCAGTCATGAGCCGACGGAACCTGTACATCCCCGGCCTGCTCTTCATCGCCGTGACGATCATCGTCGCGTTCGCCGCGATCAACAGTCAGCGCAACCTCCTGTTCTGGATCTTCGGCGTCATGTCGTCGGCGATCGTGATGTCGGCGATCGTCTCGCACTGGACGATGGTCCGTCTGGACGTTCGTCGTCTCGGCGCGAGTCACGGCACGGTGGACGATGCGCTCGTCGTCCGGTACGCGATCACGAATCGCTCGCGGTTCATGCCGGCGTTCAGCATCCGGGTCGACGAGCGTCCGCCGGACGGCGATCCGACGTGGCGCGGGCTGCTGCGACCGGCCCAGGCGTGGGTCATGCACATCGGGCCGCGCGAGACGATTCACGGCGAGGCCGTGTTCTGGCCGCTGCGGCGCGGCGCGGTCGCGTTCGAGGCCGTTCGTCTCTCGACGACGTTTCCGTTCGGCGTGCTGCGGAAGACGATGACCGTCGTGCAGCCGCAGCAGACGCTCATTCACCCGAAACTCCACGCCCTGCGCCGGCGCGTGCTCAAGGCGATCGTGCCCGACGGCCCGCCGGGCATGAAGATCGCGGCTCACGCCGGCGCAAACGACGACTACTTCGGCCTGCGCGAGTACCGCATCGGCGACAGTCTGCGCCACATCGCCTGGAAGCGCCTCGCCCGGAGCGACGACCTCGTGAGCATCGAGCGCAGTCGGCCGAACCCGCCCCGCATTCGCGTCGTGCTCAACCTCATCGAGCCGACCGACGCCCTCCGCATCGATCCCGAGACGGAGAACGCCCGCGATCTCGAGGAGACGGCGATCAGTCTCGCCGCATCCATCATTCACGCGGCGGACGAAGCCGGGTACGAGGTCGGGCTCACCGTGCACGGCGTCGATGTGCCGCTCATTCCGATCCGCCGGAATCACTGGCATCGCGGGCGCATGCTCGCCGCCCTCGCGGGCATCGATCTCGACGCGCCGCGCCTCCCGCGCGGCCCGTCGGCGCGGGACGAGCGGGCGGGCGTCGTCGTGGTGCATCCGGACCGGGTGGTCGACCTCGCCGGCGGCGCGTCGGCGCTGCACCTGCGGGCCCGCCAGATGTCGACGCTCACCGACGGGCCGCTCGGCTGGACGGCGCGCCGACGTCACGACACGACCGCGGTCTCGGAGGTCGGCTCGTGAAGCTGCTCCGACGATTCCCGCTCATGGCGTTCACGCTCGTGCTGCTGAGCATCCTCGGCATCTGCGTCGGACTCAAGAGCGTCGGCCTGCTGCTCGTCGCCGGTCCGCTCGCGGCGATGAGCTGGTACGTGACCGAGGGTCCGCGCGGCCGTCACCTGCCGCGCTGGGCGGCGAACGTGCTCACCATCGGCGCCTGTCTCAACGTCTTCATCGACCTGCTCGGTTCGGAGCAGGAGGTCATCGGCGTGCTCGGTCGCTTCATCGTCTGGCTCACGCTCATCAAGCTCTACGAACCGAAGACGCCGAAGGACTACGGCAACCTGCTCGCGCTGAGCCTGCTGCTCATGATGACGGGATGTCTCGCGACCGTGGACCTGCTCTTCGGCATCCTGCTCATCGTCTATGCCGCGCTCGGACTCTACGTCCTGCTGCTCTTCCAGCTTCACGCCGGATTCGAACTGGCGAAGCGCCGGCGGACGGAGACGGTGCCCGCCGACTACCGGCTCGCGCCGCCGCTGCGGCCGCTGTTCGGGCGCAGCGCGGCCGGGCACTTCGCGGTGTCGGTCGCCGTCGTCGCCGTCGTCGGCCTGTCGCTCGCGGTGATGATCTTCATCGTGACGCCGCGCGGGAGCGGCCACGGCTTCCTCAACCGTCTGCGCCGCGATCGCGACCAGTCGGTCACCGCCTTCGTCGACAGCGTGAACCTTCAGACCGGCACCCGGATCACGAGTTCGCGGCGGCCGGTCATGACGGTGCGCATCGTCGACGCCGCGAACGAACCCGTGCACCTCAACCAGCCGCTGATGCTCCGCGGCGCGACGCTGGAGCAGTACCGTTCCGGCGGACGCTGGGCGAGCAACGATCCGCACCCGCGCACGATCCGGACCGACGAGGACGTCCTCACGTCGCTCGCCGCCGACGCCGTCGACACCGGCCCGGGACTCGAGGTCAACGTGACGTTCATCCAGCCGAGCCGCACGCTCTTCGCGCCCTATGCGCCGACCGCGATCGCGACCCGGACGCCCACCGTCCTCGAGTACGATCCGCCCTCCCAGACCCTCCGCTTCGGCGACGTCGAACGACTCAACGCCTACCGCGTCCGGTGGAACCCGACGCCGTCCGACGGCCTCGCGGCGGCGCTCACCGACGGCCCGATCTCGACGCGGCCCGTCGCGGGCGGCCAGTACCGCAACGATCGCGTGCGGGCGATGGCGACGCAGATCCTCGAAGCCGCGCGAACGCCCGTCGACTCGCCGGCCGCGCTCCAGAACGACGCGTACTGGCAGTGGACGCGCCAGGCGGCGCAGGCGTTCATGCGTCGTCTCCAGGGCGGCTCGTACGGCTACACGACGGACCTGAGCGACGTGCCGCCGGCCCCGGCGTCGCAGGATCCGGTCGAGCGGTTCCTCGCCGAGACGAAGCGCGGTCACTGCGAGTACTTCGCGTCGGGTCTCGCGGCGTTGTGCCAGTCGGTGAACGTTCCCGTCCGCATCGTCACCGGCTACATGACGCAGGAGTACGACGACACCGACCAGACGTACATCGTCCGCGAGGCGAACGCGCACGCGTGGGTCGAGGTCCAGACCGGTCCGTCGCGCTGGACGACGTTCGATCCGTCGCCGCCGACGATCCTCGCGGACCAGGAGAGCACCGACGGCCTGGCCGATCGTCTGCGCTGGTTCTACGACCGGCTCGAGATGAACTGGAGCACGAACATCGTCGCCTTCGACGGCTCGACGCAGACGCAGATGATGGACCGGCTCGACCTGCGCTGGTCGGACCAGCTCGCGACCTTCATGGCCCGCGTGCGCCAATGGGCCGGCGCGGTGAACCGCGCGTTCTACTTCGGCTGGGCCGGGTACGCCTGGATGGTGCTCGTGGGGTTCATCCTCGCGCTGTCCATCGGCGTGCTCGTCCGGCTCGTGCGACGCCGCCGGCGCATTCACCGCGTGCTCCAGCTCCACCATGTCACCGGCGCGGAGTATCGACGCATCCTCGGACAGGTCGGGTTCTACCTCGACATGCTCGGCGTGCTCCGTCGCGCCGGATACGCGAAGCCCGACTGGTCGCCGCCGCGCCTGCACGCGGCATCGATCGCGCCCCGCATCCCGGCCGCCGCGCCGACCGTGGAGCGCCTCATCGACGCGTTCTACGCCGTCCGGTTCGGCGGACGGTCGCTCGATCGCGACGAGGCGCGGACGATGGAGCGACTCGTCATCGAACTCGAACAGCAACTCCAGCGCCCGGAGGCCGCATGAACGACACGGGCTCGACATCCGACCGTTTCGATCCGTGGATCGACGACCAGTTTCCGCACGACCAGGCGCGGTCCGACGCGCAGATCGCCGGGCTCCTCGCCCGCCTCGGCGCGCTCGGACGTCCGGGACGGGTGCTCGATCTCGGCTGCGGCTCGGGACGCGTGCTCGTCCCGCTCGCCGCGGCCGGACACGAGGTGTTCGGGATCGACCGCGACGCCCGATACCTCGACGAAGCCGATGCCGCCCTGAACGGCACGCCCGCGACGCTCATCCGCGGCGACTTCCTGCACGGTCTCCCGGACCTCGGACCGTTCGACCTCATCCTCTGTCTCGGCAACACGTGGATGACGATCGTGGAGGTCGATCTCGGGATCGTCGTGATGGCGCGTCTGGCCGGCGCGCTCGTCCCGGGAGGCTCGGTCGTGCTCGACGACTTCCCCTTCGAGTTCTGGGCCGAGGTCACCGAGGGCAACTGGCTCGCCGGCGTGAGCGAGGACGAGTCGATGCAGCTCGTCTGGGAGCCGGGCGACACCGTCCTCGCCCTTCGACACGACGGCGCGGTCGATACGGCCTCGTGGACGCCCGGACCCGACGACACGCGGGTCCGTCTCTGGTCCATGGGCGCCCTCCGCCTCCTCGCCCGGCTCACCGGGTTATCGGCTCCGGAACGCGACGAAGCATCGGGTTTGCTGATCCTGTCAATCGGGCAGGATTGATCCATCCTCGCCGATGCGATTCCGATGAACCGCACGCGGGGCGCGGCCGATGGTGCCGAACGACGCCCCGTGCGCGGCCCTGCCTTCCGCCGCACGTGGGTTCCCGATCATCGAGCATCCACGGCAATCGAGGAGGGGTCGACGTGCCCGCCAACCGATCACGAACCGCCAACTGGCGCCAATGTCTCGACCAACTGCTCGCCCGGAACGGCGCCCTGGAGATCGCCGTCGACGGCGGCGACGAGGCGCTGGAGTCCGGCGCCGTGCACGTCATCTGGCGCGTGCGCCTCCTCGAACTCTCGGACACCGAGATCGTCGTCGAGCAGCCCTGCGCGCTCGGACACGACCTCTGCCTCGAACGAGGCGTCCCCCTCGTCGCCGTCATCGCCATCGGACAGAACCGCTGGATGTTCCGCACCCGGAACCTCGGCGCCTGCATCCGCAGCGGGCCGCGGGGCGACGGCGTCCGCGGACTCCGCCTCGACGCGCCCACCTCGGTCCGGCGCTGTCATCGGCGCTCCCACTATCGCGTCGACACCGCGTCGCTCAACCTGCCGAACGTCGAGATGTGGCCGCTGCTCGACCCGAAGTCCGTCATCGTCGCCGAACACGCCAACGAAGTCTCGTTCCGCGACGACGACGCCGGCACGACCGCGCCGAAGGAACTCGTCCTGCCCGAGGTCGGACCGAAGATCGTCGCGACGCTCATGAACCTCGGCGGCGGCGGCCTGGGCCTGCGCGTCGAGCCCGACGACCGGCCGTCCCTGTCGCGACACAAGCTGTTCTGGCTGCGCTTCGCGCTCCCGCCGGAGATGCAGACGCCGATCTGCGCCACCGGCAAACTCGTGCACACGCACATCGACTCGTCGCAGTACGCCTACGCCGGCATGTCGTTCGACTTCTCGCAGAATCCCGGGCACCAGCAGTTCGTGCTCGAACAGATCGTGCAGTACCTCGACCGACAGCAGGCCGCGTCGCTGCGATGCTCGGCGTGAGTCCGACCCGCCGTCCTCACGCGGGGCGCAGCGCCTCGCCGCACTCGGAACAGCGCGCCGACGCGCCGATCGGGTACGCGCACCCGGGACATCGTCCCCGCCGGCGCCGCACCCAGCGCACCATCGCCTGCGCGATCGCCGTGACGACGCGCACCGCCGTCGCCGCGAGCACGCCCGCCGCGACCACGTTCACCGCCATGCCCGCCCACATCGGTCGCAGGGGCAGCAGCGCGCGCCGACCCCACGGATTCGACGGCACCCACACGAGCCCCCGATACTCCCACCGGCGCGTCGACGCGTCCCGGCGCCACAGCACCCCGTCGACGCACCGCAGCGGCCAGCCCGCGCGATAGCGCACGCCCTCGATCGCGGATCGGCCCGGTCGATCCGGTCGCGGCACGGGCAGGCTCGAGATGCGCACCGAGTCCATGCCGAAGTCGACGTTCCGGACGGTGGTCGGACCGACCTCGATCGGCCCGACGTCGCCGTACGGCACGTGTTCGAGAAACCACGCCCGCTGAGCCGCCGTCGTCGGACGAACCTGCGGATCCCCGCCGAGCACGGCGCCGGCGACGCACAGGTACACCGCGCCCGCGTTCATCGCCGCGCCGACCATGAGCCAGCCGACGAGGCGCAGTCCGAGCATCGGCCATCGGCGTGATGACGACATGGATCCCATTCAACCGCGCGGCCGACACGACCACAAGACCCGGCCGCCCGGATCCGCAGGATGGATCCCGATCCGTATGATGAACGCATGACGCTCGATCTTCGCGATCTCCGTCTCGTCGTCACCGGCGGCGCCGGCTTCCTCGGCCGCGCCGTCTGCGCCCGCCTCGACGCGCGAGGCTGCTCGACGGTCATCGTCCCCCGACGCGCCGACTACGACCTCACCACCGAAGCCGACGTCGCCCGACTCTACGCCCACGCCCGTCCGGACGTCGTCCTGCACCTCGCGGCGGAGGTCGGCGGCATCGGCGCGAACCGCGCGAATCCCGGACGGTACTTCTACGCCAACATGGCGATGGCCCTGCATCTCATCGAACACGCGCGACGTGTCGCCCTGCGGAAGTTCGTCCAGGTCGGCACCATCTGCGCCTACCCGAACGACACGCCCGTGCCCTTCCGCGAAGCCGATCTCTGGCGCGGCTACCCGGAACCGACGAACGCGCCGTACGGCATCGCCAAGAAGGCGGCCCTCGTCATGCTCGACGCCTATCACCGACAGTACGGGCTCGCCGGCGCGTACGTCCTGCCCGTCAACCTCTACGGGCCGCACGACAACTTCGACCTCCACACGTCGCACGTCATTCCCGCCCTCATCCGCAAGTGCATCGAAGCACAGGCGCGTCGGGAGGACCGGATCGTCGTCTGGGGGACCGGCGCCGCGAGCCGCGAGTTCCTCTACGTCGACGACGCGGCCGAAGCCGTGGTCCGTGCCGCGGAACGCCTCGACGATCCTGAACCGGTGAACCTCGGCACCGGCGCGGAGATCACGATCCGCGACCTCGTCACGCTCATCGCGCGCCTCACGGGCTTCGACGGCGAGATCGTCTGGGACACGACGAAGCCCGACGGCCAGCCTCGACGGTGTCTCGACACGACCCGCGCCGCCGCCCGCCTCGACTGGCGAGCCGCGGTGGACTTCGAGGACGGCCTGCGCCGCACGATCGAGTGGTATCGCGCGTCGGCGACGTAGCCGCCGCGGGCGCCCATCGTGCATCGTCACCCGTACGCCTCACCACCTCACCCCGGTCTCACCATGCTCGCCACCCTCACCCTCGTCGTCGGACTCGCGTTCGCCCATCCGGGACATGATGTGCTGGTCGATCACCTCACGCGGCAGATCACGTTCCATCCCGGCGATGCCCGACTGTATCTCCGACGCGCACGGACGTATTGCGACGGCGAACACTACGACGAGGCGCTCGCCGACTGCGATCGCGCGGCGACACTCGATCCGGACTCGCTGGACGTCCAACTCATTCGCGCCCGGATCCGGCTCGATCAGCACCAGCCCGACCAGGCGATCCGGCACGTCGACCTCGTCATCGCCCGTACACCGACGTTCGCGTCCGCCCACGCGATGCGCGGCGACGCGCTGCTCGCCCTCGGTCGACCCCTCGACGCCGCCGACGCCTACGGCGAGGCGATCCGCTGCACGCCCGACGCGCGACCGGAACAGTTCCTGCGCCGAGCCGCGGCCATCGCGGCGGCCGGGCCCGAGCATCTCGACGATGCGATCGCCTGCCTCGACGGCGGCATCGCAGTCCTCGGCCCGCTCGTCTCGCTCACGTCCGCCATCCACACG
>JAGQOI010000208.1 GCA_020427625.1 Phycisphaerales bacterium
TCCTCTGGTTCCTGCGCGGCGAGACGAACGTGCGTTCGCTGCACGAGGCGAACGTGACGATCTGGGACGAGTGGGCGGACGACGACGGCGAACTCGGGCCGGTGTACGGACACCAGTGGCGCTCGTGGTCGACCGCCGACGGGCCGCGCGACCAGATCGCGGACGTCGTCGCGCAGATTCGTGCGAATCCGGATTCGCGTCGGCTCGTCGTGAGCGCGTGGAACGTCGGCGATCTGCCGCGGATGCGACTGGCGCCGTGTCACGTGCTCTTCCAGTTCTACGTCGCGGACGGTCGCCTGTCGTGCCAGCTCTACCAGCGTTCGGCGGATCTGTTCCTCGGCGTGCCGTTCAACATCGCGTCGTACGCGCTGCTCACGATGATGGTCGCGCAGGTGACGGATCTCGCGCCGGGCGAGTTCATCCACACGTTCGGTGATGCGCACATCTACCGCAACCACGTCGACCAGGTGCGTGAGCAGCTCTCTCGCGAGCCGCGGGCGCGTCCGGTGATGCGCCTGAACCCCGACGTGCGGTCGCTGTTCGACTTCCGTTTCGAGGATTTTTCGCTCGAACGGTACGACCCGCATCCGCGCATCGCGGCTCCGGTGGCGGTGTGACGGCGACGATCTCGCTCATCCTCGCGGCCTCGGAGAACGGCGTCATCGGGCGCGACGGCGGTCTGCCCTGGCGTCTGCGCGACGATCTCGCGCACTTCATGCGGACGACGAAGGGACACCCGGTCATCATGGGGCGCCGGACGTTCGAGTCCGCCGAGATGGGGTCGCGCCCGCTGCCGCACCGGCCGAACATCGTCGTGACCTCGCGCCCCGACTTCGACGCGCCGGACGTGCTCGTCGCGCACGGACTCGACGAGGCGCTCGCCCTCGCCGGCGATCGGGACGACGACGAGGTCTTCGTGATCGGCGGCGCGTCGCTCTATGCCGCGGCATTCGAACGGGCCGGACGTCTCTACCTCACCCGCGTGCACGCGCTCGTCGACGGCGACACGTTCTGCCCGCCGTTCGACCTCGCCGGCTGGACGCTCGTCCGCGACGAGCGCCACGATGCGGACGCGCGGAACGAACATGCGTTCAGCGTGCGGGTCTACGAGCGGGTCTGAGGCGTCCGGCGCGCTCCGGGTCGCGCCGGTGCGTCACTTCGCCTCGATGAGCTTCGCGATCGCGTCGCCGGTCGGCGTGCCCCGGGTGCGGGCGAGCTGGGCGGCGGTCTCGTTGAAGTCGTTCGGACGGGCGCGATCGATGCCGGCGTCGAGGAGGCGCTTCACGATGTCGGTCTTCTCCGCGAGGGCGGCGACCATGAGCGCGTTCATGCCGTCCGACGAGCGCTGGACGTTCACGTCCGCGCCGGCGCCGAGCAGGGCGTCGACGATGGCGACGTCGACGTCGGACGCGACGAGCAGCGCGGTCTGACCGTCCTCCGTCGACGCGTTCACGTCGGCGCCGGCGGCGATGAGTTCGCGGACGAGTTCGAGCTTGCCGGCGCGGGCGGCGGCCATGAGCGCCGAGAGGCCGCGATCGCGCTGCTCGTTCACGTCGGCGCCGCGGGCGAGGAGCAGCTTCGCGATCTCGCGGTGACCGCCGGTCGCCGCGGCCTGGAGCGCGGGCGACGGCGACGTGCGGCACGAGATGTCGGCGCCCGCGTCGAGCAGCATCCGCACGACCTCGAGATGACCGTTCCGGGCCGCGAGATGAAGCGGCGACGGCGAGAGCTGGGTGAGCGTCCGACCCTGCGGCACCCAGACGGGATCGACCTCGGCGCCGGCGTCGAGCAGCGCCCGCACCGCGCCGGGCTCGCCCTGCTGCGCGGCGAGGTGCAGCGGCGACCACGTGCCGCCGTTGTCGAACACGTTCACCGACGCGCCCGCCTTGACGAGGGCGGCGACGGCGTCGGCGTGCCCGTCCTGCGCCTGGCACATGAGGGCGGTGAAGCCTTCAGCGTCGGTCTCGCCGAGTCCGGCGCCGGCCTCGAGGAGCGCGTCGACGGTCGCGGCGTCGCGGGCGACCATGAGCGGCGTGCGTCCGCTGCCGACCGTCCCGCGGAGGGCTCGATCGGGGTCCGCACCGTCGGCGATGAGCGTGCGCAGCGTCGCGACGTCGCCGTCCTGCGCCGCCTTGTGGAGCGCGGACATCGATTCGCGCTCGATGTTGCCGATGGTGTTCGTGGTCTGGGTCGCGGTGCGATTGACGATGTACCACACGACGCCGCCGCCGAGCGCGCCGACGACGATGACGATGACGAGCAGTCGAAGGGCCTTCACGCGGTGGACTCCGGTACGGGGAACGAGGTCACCGCATCATCCGGCCCGCGTGTCCGCTGTCAACCTCCGCCGCCGCGCCGTCGACGACCCTCGCCCCGCCCGCCGCTCCGGGCCGGCGGTTCGTCCTCGGGGCTCGCCTCGGTCGCCGGCGGATCGTCGGACTCGGGCATCGGCGTCGGGTTCACGAGACAGCGGAGCAGGAACTCCTCGTACTTGCGGTAGCGGTTCACGCGCTTCACGTCGCCGCCGAGCCCGTGCCCGCCGGTGGGATCGAGGAACAGCTCGACGAGCGCCTCCTTGCCGGCCTTGAGGAGTTCGCGGTAGACGCGCACGGTGTCCTGGTACAGCACGTTCGAGTCCTCCATGCCGTGCACGAGCAGGAGTCTCGCCTTGAGGTTCTTCGCGAGCGGGAGCAGGGAGAACTTCGCGAGGTCCGTCTGGCCGACGCGGCTGGTGCCGATCGTGCCCGTCGAGTACCACGAGTTGTAGTTCTCCCATTCCGTCGGACCCGCGCCGGCCATGCCGCAGGCGAAGACGTCCGGCTCCGAGTACAGGCACATCTGCGTCTGGAATCCGCCGAACGACCAGCCGTGCAGACCGATGCGCTTCGGATCGACGCCGCCGTGCTCGGTGAACCACTTCGCGCAGTCGACGAGATCCTCGACCTGGGGCTTGCCGACCTGCTCGAAGTTCGACTTCTCGAAGAGGCCGCCGTAGCCCGAGCAGCCGCGGGGATCGACCGTGCACGTCACGAACCCGTGCTTCTTCGCCATGTAGTGCGCGAAGAAGTACGCATCGCTCGCGTACGAGCCGTCGACGACCATCTTGCTCGTACCGAGCGGGCCGCCGTACACGTAGATGAGCAGCGGACGCCGGTCCGCCGCCGTCCAGTCGTCGGGCTTGAACATCATTCCGCGGATGTCGTGCCCGTGCCGGTTGCGGTACGTGAAGAACTCCGGCGTCGCGGCCGTGAGGGTCTTCGCCTCCTCGGGATGCGAGTCGGTGAGCGTCTTCATCTCGCCGTCCGGCGGAATCGAGACGAGCTCCCGGAGCCGGCCGTACGTCACGAAGTTCGCGAGCGCGCGGGTCCCATCGTCGCTCACCGCGACCCCGGAATACACGCCCGGCGTCGTCGACAGCGGCGTCATCTCGCGCGTCTCCAGATCCACCACGAACACGCCCTCCTGGCTCGGCTCCGGCAGCGTCGCCGTGACGAACATCCGCCGGTGATCCTCGCTCAGACCGAACGGATAGACCTCGAAGCGACCGCTCGTGACCGGTTCGAGATTCTCGTAGAGCGGATCGAGCACGTGCACGTGACGGAAGCCGCTCTGCTCCGTGATGAACGCCATCCGGCGACTGTCGGGCAGGTAGACCGGCGCGATCATGCGGGGCGTGTTCGGGCCGCCGTTGTGGAAGAACGTGTAGACCGGACGGGCCGCCTCGATCTTCGACTCGTCCTTCTTCGCCTTCGCAGGCGGCGGGTCCTTCTTCTCATCGTCCGCGGCCTCCTCATCCGCCTCGCCCGCGTCGGCCTTCGCGTCGGCGGCCGTCTCGTCCGGCTCGTCGGCCGCGGCCTCGGGCTCGTCCTTGAATCGCGCCTCCATGATCTGCACGGTGCCGGTCGTCTGCTCGAAGACCGAGAACGCGACGCGACTGGAGTCCGGCGCCCACTCGGGCATCTGCATGACGTCGCGCGGACCGGAGTACTTGTGCGCGTACACCCGCTTGAGTTCGCCCTTCTCGGCGAGGAAGTCCTCGATCTCGTAGAGATAGATGCGGTACTCGAAGTCCGGCAGCGGGTCATCCGACATGTGGCGGGGCACTTCGCGCACGTCGGCGAAGCGACTCCGGTAGTTCACGATCTTGATGGTCCGTCCCGGCGCATTGGTCTGGCCCTTCGTCGCGAGGAGCACCATGCGCCGGCCGTCGGGACTCACGCGATACCCGCTGACGGACTCGCCGTCCGGCATGTCGGGATCGATCTGCTCGGCGAGGTGACTGCCGAAGGTCACGCGAATGAGACCGCCGCGCTGATAGGTGTAGCCCGACCCGTCGGGCAGGTACTGCACGGCGACCTCGGGCTCGCGAGTGCGGGTGAGGCGGGTGATGCGGTCGTCGGCGACCTCGTACCGGTACAGGTCGCCGCCGGACGTGAAGATGAACTCGTTGTCCTGCGGCGCCCACACGAACGACGACACGCCGCCGTAGCGCGGCGAGGTGCGATCGTCGGCGTCCTTGTCGTCGACGAGATCCGAGAGTTCCTCATCGGTCTTCGTGCGCGTCGCGGCGTCGTCGCCCGTCTTCTTCTCGTCGTCGACGCCGGTCTTCGCGTCGTCCTTCTTCGCATCGTCCTTGGCGTCGGTCTTCGCGTCGGTCTTCCGGGCCTCGTCGGTCGTGGTCGACCGGTCGTCTTCGAGGTCGCCGACGCGCGTGCCCTCGACGTCGATGGAGACCCCGAACACCGGCACCGTGATCGTGCCGGTGAGGGTCGCGTCGTCGCCGATCGTAAGCACCGCTTCGGCGGCCAGTTCGGACTCGCCGCCGCTGATCGTCCCGGTGATGCGCTTCGCGTCGGCGTCGAACCGTCCGTCGATGGAGGCGTCGATGGTCGACGTGCGGAGTTGGCCGCTCACGCCGCCGTCGTCGCGCAGTCGCATCTCGAGCGTGAACGTCATGCCGTCGGGCGGGAACTGGAGGTCCTCCGGTCCGTGCAGTCGACCCTCCCAGCGTCCGGTGACCGGATCGGCGGCGGCCGCGGGCGTCTTCGTCGCGCCGGCGCCGCGTCCCGCGCCCTTCTTCTTCGCCTTCTTGATGCGATCCTCGGCGACCGAACGCGTCGACGCCTGGAACGGCGCGAGCACCGACACCCGCGTCAGCCGCCGCACGTCGCCCGTCGTCGTGTCCATGAGCCACAGGTCGTTGCCGTGACGACGCTCGACGTACGGCCGATACAGCCACGCGGCATAGCGCCCGTCGCGCGAGAACGACATCCCGCCCGCCGACGGACCGAAGAAGCTCCGATCCGGAAACAGACGTTTCAGCGTGAGGACCTCGTCCTTGTTCTTCTTCTCGCCGTCCGCCTTCTTCGCGCCCGCGTCGACGTCCTTCCCGGCATCGTCGCCGTCCTGGACGAACGCGGCCGCCGCATCCGGAAACGGCGCGGCGACCCCGACCGGCACGCGACCACCCAACCCAAGTCCGATAATGACGGCGATGATGCAGCGACTCAGCACGGACACTCTCCTTGATGGCCGGCACGAGACCGTCCGGCGATGCTTCTATTGGCCAACCGGCCCGCAGTTCCGCACTCAAGGCGGGTCCCGTCCGAGAACCCCGACGCGCCATCCCCCCGGCTGCGCAGTCGGTCGCACCGCTCCGAGGTGAGCCACGAGCGGCGGCTGAGAGGGCAGGACGACCCTCGACTACAATCCCCGCCATGAAGGCCGTCACCATCTCCAGGACGGGCACGCCCGTCGCCCCGAACGTTCATGTCGTCACCGATTGGCCGGAACCCCTGCCGAAGCTCGGTGAACTGCGCGTCCGCACCGAGGCGTCGGCGCTGAACCACCTCGACCTCTGGGTCGGACGCGGGCTGCCCGGCCTCGAACTCCCCTACCCGCGCGTGTCCGGTTCCGACGGCGTCGGCATCGTCGATGCCGTGGGTGAGCGCGTCGACCAGGCGTGGGTCGGACGGCGCGTCGTCCTCAACGCGGCCAAGCCGAAGCCCGACGCCCTGCACCCGGATCACGCCCAGATGCCGCCCGACCTCGTCGTCATCGGCGAGCACGAACACGGCACCATGGCGAGCGCGTTCGTCGCACCGGCCACCAACGTGCTGGACATCGGCGACGCCGATCCCGTCGAAGCCGCGGCGTACGCGCTGTCGCACCTCACGGCCTGGCGGATGCTCGTC
The DNA here is from genome assembly GCA_020427625.1 of Phycisphaerales bacterium. Taxonomy (GTDB): domain Bacteria; phylum Planctomycetota; class Phycisphaerae; order Phycisphaerales; family SM1A02; genus JAGQOI01. The sequence continues at coordinate 6,195 of JAGQOI010000208.1, forward strand.
ACGCGGGCCCGTCTGCGCGCCGGTCAGACCGTGCTCATCACGGGCATCGGCGGCGGCGTGGCGCTGGCGTGCCTGGGCATCGCGCGCCACTTCGGCTGCCGCGTCATCGTGACGAGCCGA
>JAGQOI010000209.1 GCA_020427625.1 Phycisphaerales bacterium
GAAGTTCTTGACGCAGAGCTGGTCGTAGCGATCCCACGGATACGGCACGCCGAAGCGTTCCTCGAAGAGGTCGATCATCTCGCCGGTGCGCCCGAAGGTCCCGAGGATGTCCGCCGCCGTGCCCCGCTGACCCCACACCTGCATGTCGACGCGGTCGTGGGGAATGCGCACGATGTCGAACTCGCCGATGACGAGCGAGACGAGGTAGCTCACGTGCGGTCGCTCCTGGAGGTAGTGCCACACCGCGCGATCGTCGCGGACGTCGTGGGAGACGAGGCGCCCGTTGGACGACACGGCGAAACGGGCCGGCACGTCGACGATGAGCTCCGTCGCCAGTCGCTCGTTGGGGAAGTCGTGCGCGATGAACCAGTGCCGGTTCGTGTCGCTCTGACCCTGCGTGTGAACCTCCGCGGTGTAGCCGACCTCCGGCGCCGCCGGCGTGAAGACCATGCCGTCGACGGGATCCGCGCAGACGTAGTCGAAGCCGAGGGCGTACTCGCGGGCGGGATCGAGCGGGCCGGGGAAGCGGAGCGTGAGGGTGTTGCCGTCGTGATAGTGTTCGACCGCGTGGCCGTCGAGCGTCGCCGCGCGAATGTCGAGCCCGACCGCGTCCAGCGTGAGCCCGTCGACGCCGGGCCCGATCGGCCGGAACCGGAGGGTCTCGGTCGCGACGAACCGGGCGTCGTCGAGGTCCTCGAAGCGCATCTCGAGGGTCATGTGGAGGTAGTCGACGAGTCGGTCGGGCGCGAAGTGCCGGAGGTCGCGTCCGGTCTGCTCGTCGTACAGGTCGCCCGCGGCGGCGCCGGCGGCGCGTTCGAGGCGCCCGTGCAGGCACGAGTCGTGCTCGGCCCATCCGGTCTCGTTCGACGTCTCCTCGGCGCCCCGGGCGGCGAGGACCGGGAGTCCCGCCAGGAGGGCGACGGCGGCGGAAGCGGCGAGGATCGACGGTGAACGCGGGGGATGGGACCGGACCATAGGCACACTCCGACTGACGGCGGGCGGCATGCCGGCCGTGTCCAGAGCATACCGTCGGCATCCCGTCGGGATCCCCGTTTCCGGGCCGACGCGCACCACCGGCCGTGATACACTAGGTAATGCCCCCGTCAAACCGCTCCTCCTCCGACGTCAAGGCCGATCCCGGATTCCTCGCCCAGTTCGGACGGTCCGACGAGACGACCGAGTTCTACTCGCCGATCCCGGACGGCTACCAGCGCGGCCGTCACCGGTACGTCGTCGTCGTCGGCACCGTGATGTCCGGACTCGGCAAGGGCATCTTCAGTTCCTCCGTCGCCAAGCTGCTCAAGGACAAGGGTCTGAGCGTGGCGCCGATCAAGATGGAGGGATACCTGAACATCGATTCGGGCACCCTCAATCCCTACCGGCACGGCGAGGTCTTCGTCCTCGATGACGGCACCGAGTGCGACATGGACCTCGGCACCTACGAGCGCATGCTCGACCAGAACCTGTCGCGCGCCAACTTCGTCACGTCCGGACAGATCTACACCGAGATCCTCGAACGTGAACGGCGCGGCGGGTACCTCGGGCGCGACGTGCAGATGATCCCGCACGTCACCGGCGAGGTGAAGCGACGCATCCGGAAGCTCGCGATGACCGGCGGACCCGACGGCGGACCGGCGGACGTCGTGTTCATCGAGGTCGGCGGCACGGTCGGCGACCACGAGAACGCGTTCTACATCGAGGCCCTGCGCGAACTCGCGTTCGAGGACGGACCGGAGTCGACGTGCTTCGTCGCGCTGACGTACGTGCTCGAGCCGCAGATTCTCGGCGAGCAGAAGTCCAAGGCGGCCCAGCTCGGCATCAAGCGGGTGATGGAGGCCGGCATCCAGCCGGACATCCTCGCGTGCCGCGCGCACAACCCGGTGACCGAGACCGTGCGTCAGAAGCTCGCGATGTTCTCCAACGTTCCGATGCACCGCGTGTTCTCGATGCACGATCGCGAGTCGATCTACACGATTCCGGAGGCGATGCGCGGCGAGGGCCTGGATCGCGAGATCCTCTCGATCCTCAACCTGCACAGTCGCGTGCATCCGGCCGCCGAGGATCGCGCCCGACGGCGCTGGGCGGAGTTCACGTCGCGACTCACCGCGCCGCGCGCCCACACCATCACCATCGGGATCACCGGCAAGTATGCCGCGCTGCGCGACGCGTATGCGTCGATCGACAAGGCCATCGAACACGCCTCGACGCACCTGTCCGCGAACGTGGAGATCCGGTGGATCGACACCTCCGAGATCACCGCGGCCAACGTCGCGACCCACCTGCCCGTCGACGAGATCCACGGGATCATCGTGCCCGGCGGGTTCGGCGAGCGCGGCATCGAGGGCAAGATCGCCTGCATCCAGCACGTGCGCAACCTCGGCCTGCCGTACCTCGGTCTCTGTCTCGGGTTCCAGATGGCGGTGATCGAGTACGCCCGTCACGTCCTGCATCTCGAGCGGGCGAACACGACCGAGGTCGATCCGCACGCCACGAATCCGGTCATCTCCGAGCTCCCCGAGCAGAAGAAGATCGAGGGCCTGGGCGGGACGATGCGTCTCGGCGCCCAGGACGTGGACCTCACGACCGATTCGCTCGCGTCCTTCCTCTACGACGGCGCGTCGACGGTGCGCGAGCGGTTCCGCCATCGCTACGAGGTCGACCCGAACTACATCGACGCGCTCACCGAAGGCGGACTCGTCTTCTCCGGACGTCACCCGCAGCATCCGATCATGCAGATCCTGGAGCTGCCGCAGACGGTGCATCCGTACTTCATCGCGGCCCAGTTCCATCCCGAACTGACGAGCCGCCCGCTGCGACCGCAGCCGATGTTCATGGGCCTCATCGCGTCGGCGATCGCCCACGCCTCGCCCGATCTGCCTCGATCCGCGATCAGCGAACGCTGGCTGCGCGTGCCCCCGAAGAAGAACGGCGCCGAGGAGAACCACCACTCCTTCGTGCCGTCGGCCTGAGGTCGACGCCCGGATCGCATGCAGGCGGCGTGCGGGCGGGACCGCGGATCGCGCGCGTTCCCGGGCGGGGTTCCCGGGGGTCTTGACCATCGGGCCGGGCGGCCTACACTACGCCTCTGTCGCCGATATAGCTCAGCTGGTTAGAGCGGGGGATTCATAAACCCCAGGTCGGTGGTTCGAGTCCACCTATCGGCATTTCCGTCCCGTCTCCGGTCCGCAGACCGTCGAGGTGGGTGATGCGCGCCGGCGCCCGCCGCGCCGCGACGACCGCGAGGTCACGTGCGGGTCGCCGCGCATGGTTCACGGGTGCGGTCATGCGGCAATGCAATGTGGGGTGACGACCGGCGCGATGAGTCGTTCTTGCGCCTCGAGTTCGTCATCGCGGCACGAACGGGCCGTCACGGTGCCGTCGCGCCGGGGGTTCGGAATCGCGCGCGAAATCTGCGGGGCGTGCCGGGGAACATCCGACAAATACCCTAGACCTCGTGGGTCGCGTGCCATGTCGCGTGCGACCCCGCGTTCACTGCGAACTCATCACTGCATCAGCCGGGACCGCTGATCACGCCCGCAAGGGTATTCCTTTGTCTCCGCGCTCGGAGAGAGGTGGAGCTGTCGTCATGCTTGCGATCGAACGTCAACCAGGTCATTCCGTTCTCATCGGACCGGATATTCGCATTCGGGTGCTCTCGGTCCGGAACGGACAGCGCGTCAAGCTGGGCATCGACGCACCGCGTTCGGTGCCGATCAATCGCGAGGAGATCGCCGACCGGGCGACGCCCCGCGATCGCGAGACGCACCACCTCGCGACCGAACGTCTGCGCGTGCTCGTCGTCGAGCCGGATGCGCGGCAGGCCGCGGTCCTGGCGGACGCCATCGACTCCACGGGCGGAGCGAGCGCGGAACTCGTGTCGGACAGCGTCGCAACGTTCGAGCTGTGCACGACGTCGGACGTCTCCCGGATCGCCGCCGACCGGCGGCATCTCGCCCAGCAGGCGCGGGGACTGCCCGATCTCATCGTGCTCAGCTCGAACGTGTCCGACCTCTCGGTCCTCTGCATGCTCCGCGCGCTGCGTTCCATCCGCGCGCTGCACCTGACGCCCATCGCCGTGCTCGTCGAGGCCGACACCGACGATGCCTCCATCCTCCGCCTGCTCGACGCCGGCGCGACGTCCTACGTCCGGTGCGGCGATGACGCCGAAGCCGTCGCCGCCGCGATCCGCCAGTTCGTCACGTTCTGGTCCCCCCGACGCGCGAAGGCGTAGCGGCGCGACGTTCGGTGCAGTGCATGCCTACCGTTCACCGATGCCGCCGCCCAGCCTTGTCAGGGCAACCCGGCTGAAGATGGTGGTTGCGGCGCTGATGACAGCTCTCTGGCTGAGCTTCGAACCGGCAATATCGTACTCCGCGCGCTCAATGCGACCAGTGTGAACGACACTGCTTCTCATGTCATAGGCCGCCTCTACGATTTGCTGGGTTCGCAATCGCTCGTCCCTCTTGCCTCCAAGACTTCTCGCTGCTGCCTCCGCGATCCTTCGCATTCGCTGTCGCTGCGTCCTCTCTGCAAGCAATATGTCGAACGCAAGGCCGAGATCCATGATTGCATCCGCAGGATAGTGCCATTGCATCGAGCCGAGAAACCTCGCGGCCGATCGCCAGAACTTGGCTCCTTGGGAAGCATTAAGGCCCCGAAACGCAGCAACGGCCGCGCGCGCAATGTCGCCGTCAATCGGCCGAAATGGAGAGAAAGAGTCCACTCGAATGCCTTCGGGGACAGCCGCCCTCATTGGCGATGGAATCACGCCCGGCATTGGTTGACGCCATGACGTCGCCGGAACGACGAAATCCAACTCAGGGTCGACGAACTCGAACCACTCACGAACCCACCAGATGGGCGATGGTCCGCAGAGCGCAAGGACGGGGACCAACCCTTCGAGCACGTCCATCGGTGGATCGATGTTCTTCTCCCATCTCCTTTCTGAGGTAGGCAGGGTCCGATGACAGACGATTGCTGCACGAAAGCGGCCGAACCCCCGCGGATCGAGCAGCGTTCCAAGCTCGCGAAGATGTTGGCGGAAACCGATCGCGCCGCTGCCACCGCGGCCCAGGTGGTCGAATGGAACGAGCGCACATCCAGCCCCCAGATCAATCCCGGATCGGAGCGAGAACTCTCCCGCCAGCGGCATGATCTGCAACACTTCTGCAGCACGCATGCGCTGCACCTTGCCGAGGAGGCTAGCCGCAGCTCCGGCACCGTGAAGACGTGCATATTCTTTCAGTGTCGCCGCAAGACGATCAACCTCAAGGATCGCCCCCCCGGGCCCCTTATAGACCTCCAGACCCTTTGCCATGGCGGGTATTTGTTGCAACAACTTCTTGACTTGGTCATCGGCATCCGCATGCGGAACATCATCGATCGCCTGCGACAATGCTGCCGCAAGCAATGAGTAGAATCCGTCATCAATCGTTCGGCTCGTCACGCTCTCACCGAGCATTCTGCAGACACTCATTGCCAGTTCCGGCGCACGGGGCGCACCCAGCGCCCGCCGACGCACGTGCCGGCGATCGTCTCGTTGCCGGTGCCGAGCATGATCGCATCGAGCAGGTCCGGCGCACTCGTGCCCGCGAGCGACGGATGCGTGAGGTCGATCGCGACGACGTCGGCGACGTGACCCGCTTCGATCCTCCCGGCCGGAATCCCGAGCGCCCGGGCGCCGTTGCGGGTGCCGATGCGCAGCAGGGCGCGGGCGACCTCGCCCGAGGCGTCGACGATCACCCCGCGACGCTCGCGGGCGAGACGCTGCACGTACTCCATCCACCGCAACTCCTCCATCGCGCACAGCCGCGCGTTGGAATCGGTGCCGAAACACAGCCGCGCACCCGAGTCGAGCATGCCCGGCACGTCCGCCAGGCCGTCGCCGAGATTGCCCTCCGTGAGCGGGCACAGGCACACGTTCGCGCCCGTCGCGGCATACGCGGCCATGTCCGCCGGATCCGTGTGCGTGCAGTGCACCGCCGTGAACCGCTGATCGATCGGCAACGCGTCCAGCAGCGTGTGCATCGGCGTGCCGCCGTACGACGCCCGGCACGACTCGATCTCCTGACGTTGCTCCTCGACATGCATGTGGAACACGTGCCCGCGACGCACCGACTCCCGATGCAGCGCGACGATGTCCGCGAGCGGCACGGCGCGGATCGAGTGCGCCACGACCCCCATCGACTGCGTGCCGCCGAGCAGACGCGACGCGAGACGGTCGTACTGGCGCCAGTAGTCGTCGGTCGTGCGGACCATGAACCGACGCTGGCCACGCCCCAGCGGCTGCCCGATTCCGCCCGTCGTGTACATCGTGTTGAGCAGCACGAGACGGATCCCGGCGTCCGCGGCCGCGCGCAGGATGATGTCGTCGAACCCGAACCCGTCGCACGACGCATCGTGATGCAGGTAGTGGAACTCCCCCACCGTCGTCATGCCGGCGGCGAGCATCTCCTCGAACGCCTGGCGACTGATGGCGTAGATCGACTCGGCGGTCATCGTCTCGACGAGTTCGTACATCGCTTCCCGCCAGGTCCAGAAGCTGCCGGCGCCCTCCGGAAACCGTTCGCCGCGACCGCGCAGGCCGCGCTGGAAGGCGTGGGAATGGACGTTGACGAAACCCGGCAGCAGCGCGATGTCCGGGAGATGCTCGTCGTCGCGCGACGGCGTCGATTCGAGCGCGCTGATCATCCCGCCGTCATCCACGGCGATGATGACATCACGCTCGAACGAGGACCCGGTCCAGGTGAGATCCGCTCTGATCCGACGCTTGCTCATGTTCGCTCCGCGTGCCCGCAGCACTGTTCGACCAGGCGCTCGACGATGGTCCGGGCGCGCGACATCTCGTCGCGCGGCACGAACTCGTCCGGCCGGTGCGCGACCGTGATCGATCCCGGGCCGCACAACACGCATTCGAATCCCGCCCGCGCCAGCCAGCCGGCGTCGCTCGAGAAGGACACGCCACGCGTCGTCGACTGGTCGAGCACTCCGCACAGCGTCCGGTGCACCGACGACGCCTCGTCGAGCAGCATCGGGGGATTGTCGTTGATGATCTCGACCTCAGCCGGCGCGCCCGCGTCCTCGACGGCGCAGCGCACGCGGGCGATCGTCGCATCGCTCGCCTGCCCCGGCAGGAGTCGGATGCCGACCTCGACGACGCAGCGGTCGGGGATGACGTTGAGCGCCGTGCCGCCCCGGATCCGCATCACGCCCAGCAGCGGGTTCGGCACGTCGGGAAAGAATGCGCTCGTCTCGACCCGTTCGCCCTCGAAGGCGCGGCGGAGTTCGTCGAGGGCGGCGAGCACCGGGATCATGTCGTGCACGGCGTTGTGACCGAGGTGCGGCGACCCGCTATGGGCGCTGCGCCCGTGCGTCGTGATGCGCATCTTGAGGTGACCCTTGTGCATCCGCACCGCCCGGAGCGAGGTCGGCTCGCCGATGAGCACCGCGCGCGGGAACGACTCGACGTCCGCCGTCGCGATGAACGCCTGCGCGCCGAGCGACCCGACCTCCTCGTCGTAGGTCAGGATCAGCGCGAGAGGCGACGCGAGGCGATCCGGATCGGTCGCCGCCATCACGTTGACGGCGATGGCGTCGAACCCCTTCATGTCACAGGCGCCGCGGGCGACGAGACGATCGTCGATTGTGCGCAGCGTGAACGGATTCCCGGTCCATTCCGGCTCGTCGGCGGGAACGGTGTCGAGATGCCCGTTGAGCACGAGGCCGTCGCGTTCGTCGGTCGGCGCGGGACCCGTGCGAACCACGAGCGTCGCCTTGTCGCCGGCCGCGCTGTGATGGGTCGACACGTCGAGGCCCGGTCGATCGAGGTAGTCGGCGATGAAGGCGACGAGGTCGAGATTGGACCGGTCGCTCGTCGTGTCGAACGCGACGAGTCGCGCGAGCAGCACATCATCCGGGAGCACCGAAGGCATGGGCGGCATGGTACCCGGCGTGCCGCTCGGTTGCGGCGTTCGGCGGTCCGGCTAGGATGGCGCGGCCCGTCCGCCCACCCGCACCGGAGTGTCCCATGGCGACCCGATCGACCCGGAATCGTCGCGGCGCAGTGCGCCGCCTGACCTACACGCCCGACGATCTCACGCAGTTCATCGTGCCGAGCGACGCCCGGATCTCGCCCGACGGCGCGCAGGTCCTCTTCACGCGCAAGCACGTCGGCGAGAAGAACGACTACGCGACGAACCTCTGGATCGCGCCCGCCGACGGCGGCGAGCCGCGGGCGTTCACCTCGGGCGACAAGGACACGCACGGTCGTTGGTCGCCGGACGGCGCGACCATCGCCTTCACGAGCGGGCGCGTGAAGGGCCAGTCGCAGATCTACACGATTCCCGCGACGGGCGGCGAAGCGAGGGCGCTCACGTCGTTCCCCGAGGGCAGGATCGCGGGCTTCCGCTGGTCGCCCGACGGATCGTGCCTCGCGGTGAAGTTCCGCGAAGCCGACCCGGACTGGACGCAGGCCGCGGCGAAGGCGCGGGAGGAGAAGGGACTCAGCGAGCCCGCCCGGGTGCTCGACGACTGGTGGTACCGGCTCGACGGCGACGGGTACTTCAATGCGCAGCGCTTCCAGTTGTTCATCGTCGACGTCGCGAGCGGCACGCACCGGCGCCTCTACGACAAGGACACGCTCGGCGACTTCACGTTCGACTTCTCACCGGACGGCCGGAAGATCGCCGCGACGACGAACCGCGACCGGCGCGCCCTCGCCAGCCCGTGGAAGGACGAGATCATCCTCATCGACGTGAAATCCGGACGCCTCCGGCCGATCGCGGGCTTCCCCGAGGGACCGAAGGGCGAGGTCCGATGGTCTCCGGACGGACGCATGCTCGCCTGGGCCGGGCGCCTGGGCGGCGAGGACGGGCTGTACTCGACGGACAACATCGAGCTGTTCGTCGGCGATCCGAAGACGGGCAAGGCGCGCAGCCTGACGGGGCGCGAGGACTACTGCCTCATGTCCGTCGCGCTGGGCGACATCGCCGAGGCGTCGTTCAGCCCGTCGATCGAGTGGAGTCGCGATTCGAAGCGCGTCTTCTTCCGGCTCGGCCATCACGGCGAGATGCACATCGCGTCCGTGCGACGTTCCGGCGGCGCCGTCGAACTTCACACGCGGGGTCACGCCGTCCACGACCTCGGCACGATGGACGACGCGGGCCGGCGCATGGCGCTCGTGCGCTACACGACGACGAACCTGCCCGAGGTGCACGTCGCGGACCTCGACGCGCCGAACCTCGCGCCGCGCGCCGTCACGCACTTCAACGCGCCGCTCCAGAAGGCGCGACAGGCGTCGAAGATCACGTCGCAGTGGATCACGACGGCCGACGGCACCAAGGTCCACACGTGGGTCATGATGCCGCCGCATCACACGAGCGGCAGCCGGAAGAAGTATCCCGCCGTGCTCGAGATCCACGGCGGCCCGCATGCGCAGTACGGCGTCGGATTCTTCCACGAGTTCCAGTGTCTCGCGGCCGCGGGATACGTCGTGGTCTTCTCGAACCCGCGGGGCAGCAAGGGCTACGGGCGCGACCACTGTCACGCGATCCGCGGGCAATGGGGCACGGCCGACTGGGTCGACATCCAGGCCGTCACCGACTTCATGACGAACCACCCCAACATCGACGCGGGACGCATGGGCGTGATGGGCGGCAGCTACGGCGGGTACATGACGAACTGGGTCATCGGCCACACGAACGTCTTCGCCGGCGCGATCACCGATCGCTGCGTCTCGAACCTCGTCACCATGGGCGGGACGAGCGACTACCCGGACATGCCCGACCGGTACTTCCCCGGCAACTTCTGGGATCGGCCGGAAGCGCGCTGGGAGCAGAGCCCGATCCGGCACTTCGGCAACGTGCGCACGCCGACGCTCATCATTCACAGCGAAGGCGATCTCCGCTGCAACGTCGAGCAGTCCGAGCAGGTGTTCATGGCCCTGAAGATCCGGAACGTCCCGTGCCGCTTCGTCCGCTACCCGCGATCGACGAGTCACGGCATGAGCCGCAGCGGCCCGCCGGACC
>JAGQOI010000210.1 GCA_020427625.1 Phycisphaerales bacterium
GAGGTCCCGTGCCTTCGACATGGCGGGCAGGATCGTGTCCCGGATGACCTGTCCGGCGCGCTTCTCGGGGTCGTGCGGGCCGTTCGCGGCGGCGGCGTCGATGTCGTCGATGCAGCCACGAAGCTGGTCGATGCGACCGATGAGGGCTTCGAGGTCGCCGAGGGCGCGTCCGGGATCGACGCCGGCGGACTGGGTCGCGGCGACGGTTTCGGCGAGATCGGCCTGGGCCCGCTGGGCCGCCGGGAGGATCTGGGTCCGCAGCATCACGAGGAGCGTTCGGGCCTCGATCTCGACGCCGTTGACGTACTTCTCGAAGAGCACGCTGACGCGGGCCGCGAGTTCGCGGGCGTTGAGGACGCCGTACTTCTTGAAGAGCGCCTGGGCGGCGCGGGTCTTGAGCGGCGCGAGCGCCTCGGCGGTGGTGCGGAGGATCGGCAGGCCGCGCTTCTGCGCCTCGCTGTGCCAGGCGGCCGAGTAGTTGTCGCCGTCGAACACGATGCGTCGGTGGTTCTTGACGAGTTCCTTGAGGACGGCCTTGACGGTGGACTCGATCTTCTTGGCGGTCGGGTTCTTGCCGGCGCGTCGTTCGAGTTCGCTGGCGACGTGGTCCATCGACTCGGCGACGATGGTGTTGAGGACGGTGTTGGGCCATGCGATGGATGCGCTGCTGCCGACGGCGCGGAACTCGAACTTGTTGCCGGTGAACGCGAAGGGACTGGTGCGATTGCGATCGCCGGCGTGTCGGGGGAGGTGGGGGAGGGTCATGGCGCCGAGGTCGAGCTTGCCGCCTCGCTTGGTGGACTTCGCTTCGCCGGCCGCGAGCTGGTCGAGGATGTCCGTGAGCATGTCGCCGAGGAACACGGACATGATGGCGGGCGGCGCCTCGTTGGCGCCGAGTCGATGATCGTTGGCGGCGCTGGCGATCGACGCGCGGAGCAGGTCGGCGTGCTGGTCGACGCCGCGGATGACGCACATGAGGAACACGAGGAACTGCATGTTGTTGTGCGTCTCGTCGCGCGGATCGAGCAGGTTCACGCCGGTGTCGGTGGACAGCGACCAGTTGTTGTGCTTGCCCGACCCGTTGACGCCGGCGAAGGGCTTCTCGTGCATGAGGCACTCGAAGCCGTGACGGCGGGCGAGCGTCGTGAGCACGTGCATGAGGATCATCTGGTGGTCGGTCGCGACGTTGGCGTTTTCGAACGTCGGCGCGACCTCGTACTGACCCGGCGCGACCTCGTTGTGGCGCGTCTTCACCGGAATGCCGAGCTCGAAGAGATACCGCTCGCAGTCGCTCATGAAGGCGAGGACCCGCTGCGGAATCGCGCCGAAGTAGTGGTCGTCGAGCTGGTGACCCTTCGGCGGACGCGCGCCGACCAGCGTGCGGCCGCAGATCACGAGGTCCGGACGATCCTCGTAGAGATCACGGTCGACCAGGAAGTACTCCTGCTCGGAACCGATCGTCGTGATGACCTGCGCCACGCCGTCGGCGCGACCGAAGAACCGCAGGATGCGCATCGCCTGCTGACTCACCGCCTCCAGCGAGCGCAGCAGCGGCGTCTTCTTGTCGAGCGCCTCGCCGGTCCACGAGACGAACGCGGTCGGAATGCACAACGTCGAGCCGTTGTCGTGCCGCAGGATGAACGCCGGGCTCGTGCAGTCCCACGCCGTGTACCCGCGCGCCTCGTACGTGTCGCGGATCCCGCCCGACGGAAACGAACTCGCGTCCGGCTCGCCCTGGATGAGCTGGTCGCCCGAGAACTGCTCCAGCGCGCCGCCCAGACCGTCCGGCGACAGGAACGCGTCGTGCTTCTCCGCCGTCGCGCCCGTCAGCGGCTGGAACCAGTGACAGTAGTGCGTCGCGCCGTGCTCGATCGCCCATTCCTTCATCGCGTTCGCGACCGTGTTCGCGATGCTCGGATCCAGCGGCACGCCCTGCTGCGTCGTTCGGAGCAGCTTCTTGTACACGTCCTCCGGAAGACGCTTCAGCATGACGTCGCCCGTGAAGGTCAGCGACCCGAACAGCGACGAGGCGGGAATCCGGGTCGACGAAGCGTCCGGAGACGAAGTCAGGTGGTTCGGAGTCATGGAGAAGGCCCTGGGAGAATCGGCGACCGTCGTGGGAAGCATCGTCAGCGTGTTCCTTTGCTCGTCCCGTTTCGGGGGTCCGGATCTTGTATGTGCCCGGATGTCACCCTCGACATATGGGGGACCGGGCGTTCGGGTCGCGCGTGCCGACCCGCGTACAGTTTATCGGAAGCGCGGCCCGAAGGGTCGGGCCGGCAGGTCTCATTTTGGCGATCGGGACCGGATGCGCGACGACGCCATGCCCTACCGGCCCGACGCCGCCGTCAGGCCGCCGGACAGGTCCCGGACGAACGCCTTCGCGTCCCGGACCGGGTCCGCCGACTCCGACATCCGACGCACCAGCGCCGAACCCACGATCGCCGCGTCCGCGTACTGCGTGACGTGCGCGACCTGCTCCGGCGTCGACAGGCCGAAGCCGACGCACAGCGGCAGGTCGGTGTGCTGTCGGACCAGCTCGATCCGGCCGCCCAGATCCGGCAGATCGGATCGCTCGCCCGTCACCCCGGTTCGTGCCAGCATGTAGATGAACCCCGTCGACAACGACACCAGCCGCGCGATCCGACGCTCGTTCGTCCCGGGTGCGAGGAGCAGCGAGAACGTCAATCCGTGCTCCGCGGCCGACCTGGCGAGGTCGTCCGCGGTGTCGACGTCGACGTCCGGCACGATCAGGCCGTCGAACCCCGCCGCGGCCGCGTCCGTCATGAACGACTCGGCGCCCATCCGCTGGACGATCGACTGGCTCACCATCGCGACGAGCCCGAGGGCCGTGCCCGGGCGTGCCTCGGCGACGGTGTCGAAGACCCGGCGAGGCGTCACGCCCGCGAGCAGGGCCTCGTGCATGGCGGACGCGATGACCGGACCGTCCGCGATCGGGTCGGAGAAGGGAACGCCGATTTCGACGATGGACGCGCCGGCCTCCTCGAGCGCCGGCAGCACCTCGCGGGTCACGTCCAGGGACGGCGCGCCGCCCACGATGAACGGCATGAGGGCCGTGCCGCCCTCGCGACGGAGGTCGGCGAAGATCTGTTCGATGCGGTTCACGATGGCTTGATCCGCAGGGGGACGCCCGCGACAGCGCCCGGCACCGTGCCCGGGCCGTCGCGAGAAGGCGGGAGGATATTCACTTCGTTCCCTTGGGACCACCGTCGACGATGTACTTTCCGCGCACGGCGTCCGTGAGGTCCACGCCGGTGATGTTCGCGAGCGTCGCCAGCCACGCGAACACGTCCGCGAACTCCTCGGCGAGGTGGTCCGCCGACCCGTCGCCGCGCAGGTGCAGACCGATCGCCTCGGCGAGTTCGCCGACCTCCTCGGAGAACCACAGCCAGGTCCCGGCCGCGCCCCGGGCGGCATCGGTCTCGTAGTAGCGGTCGCGGATCATCTGCTGGAAGTCGGCGATCGTCATCGTGCCCATGGTTCGGCGCTCCTGGTCCTCCCGGGGAGGCGGCGCATCGTACCCGCTGGTCGCGAGCGCGCCGGCGACGCGCCTCCGGGCGCATTGTGGGCTATCCTGTTCGGAGATGTCCGGCCGACGTTCGGAGTGCCGCGCGTTGTGCCGGACCGGGTGGCGAGACCTGCTCCGGGGATGAGGGTCGATCCGGTGTCCGACGCGCACGGCAGCGAGATCACGAGGATCATGCACTCGGTGCAGGCCGGGGACCGTCAGGCGGCGAGCCAGTTGCTGCCGCTCGTCTACGACGAACTCCGGCGTCTCGCCCATCAGCGGATGGCGGCCGAGCCGGCGGATCACACGCTTCAGGCGACGGCGCTCGTGCACGAGGCGTATCTTCGCCTGGTCGGTGATGCGGACGCGGCGAACTGGGACAGTCGCGGGCACTTCTTCGCCGCCGCCGCGCGGGCGATGCGTCGAATCCTCATCGAGCGTGCGCGTCGTCACGCGGCCGCGAAGCACGGCGGCGGTCGTCAGCGGGTCTCCTTCAACCGCATCGACGACGAGCCCGACGACGAGACCGGCGTCGACCTCATCGCCCTCGACGAGGCCCTGACCCGCCTGGAGTCCGAGGATCCGCGTCTCAGCCAGATCATCATGCTGCGCTACTTCGCCGGCCTGACCGTCGATCAGACGGCGCAGCATCTCGGCGTGTCGAGCCGAACCGTCAAACGCGACTGGACCGTGGCCCGCGCCTGGCTCTATCACGAGATCATGCGGGAGGGCGGGCAGCCCGCGCCGGAGGACGTGTGAGCGATCATCCGTCCTGGGACGAGGTCAAGGGCCTGCTCGCCGAAGTGCTCGACGTGCCGGTCGGCACGCGACAGGCGTATCTCGATGCCGCGTGTCGCGAGCGTCCCGCCCTGCGGGCCCGCGTCGAGGAACTGCTCTCGGCGCATGATGACGCGGGCGCCTTCCTCGACGAGCCCGCCTTTCACGCGGCC
>JAGQOI010000211.1 GCA_020427625.1 Phycisphaerales bacterium
CCCGGTCCGATTCACGACGGCACGTCGTGGACCAGCGCGTTCACGACGCTTCCGCCCGCGCTCATCGCCGCGACCTTCGGGGACCAGGTCTGGGTCGCCGACGGGACGTACCGACCGACGGCCGACGCGGATCGCGCCCTGTCCTTCTTTCTCGTGGACGGGGTGGAGATGTACGGCGGATTCGCCGGCGGCGAGTTCAGCCTGTTCCAGCGCAACATCGCGAACCACCCGGCCATTCTGAGCGGCGACATCGGCGTGCCCGGGCTCGCGACCGACAACAGCTATCACGTCATCTTCGCCAACTCGCTCATCGGCGGGTCGACGATCGTCGACGGGTTCACGATCACCGGCGGGCGCGCGGACGGGCCGGGACAGACGAACGGCGGCGGCATGACGCTGGGGAGTGCGAACCCGGTGTTCCGGAACTGTCGCGTCGTGGGCAATTCGGCGTCGGCGTCCGGCGGCGGCGTGAGCTGCATCAGCAGTCTCGACGCAACCTTCATCAACTGCGACATCGTGAACAACCAGGCACCGAGCGGCGCCGGGCTGGAGTTCCAGAACTCCGGACCGGTCCTCGTCAACTGCCGCCTGATCGGCAACGTCGCGATCGCGGGCGGCGGCGGCGCACGGTTCCTCGGCAGCTTTCCGACGCTGGTCAACTGCGAGATCCGCAACAATCGCGTGAGCAGCGGCGGCACGCTGTTCGGACAGGGCGGCGGAATGCTCGTCGCGAACAACTCGATCGCGAGCGTCACGAACTGCACCATCGCCGGCAACGGCGCCGATGACGGCGGCGGAGTGCTCATCGCGAACAGTGCGAGCGTGAGCCTGATGAACGGCATCGTGTACCACAACGCCGCCGTCGGCGAGACCGGACAGGCCGCGCAGATCCGTACGATCAGCGGCGGCACGGTGACGGCGAACCGCTCCTGCGTCCAGGGGTTGGTCGGCGCGCTCGGCGGGGTCGGCAACATCGCGTCCGATCCGCAGTTCGACGGCCAGTTCGTCGCCGACCCCTTCGCCTTCACGGAAGCCCCGGCCCGCCTGCGTCCCGGGTCGCCGTGCATCGACGCCGGGTCGGTGACGGGCCTGCCCGCCGACGACTACGACCTCGACGGCGACCTCGATTTCAGTGAGCCGATCCCGTTCGACGGGCGCGGCACGGCGCGGCGGTTCGACGACACGGTCGTCGCCGACACCGGCAGCGGCGGCGCCCCGGTGGTGGACATGGGCGCGAACGAGTTCTCGCGCGGCGCCCTGATCCTCGTCGACGCGAATGCCTCGGGCGCCAAGACCGGTGTGACGTGGGCGGACGCCTACACGGACCTTCAGGAGGCGCTCGCCCAGATGAACGATCCCGACTTCGGGCCCGGTGAGATCTGGGTCGCGACGGGCACGTACCGGCCCGACGAGTCGGATCGCGCGGCCAGCTTCGACCTGTTCATCGACGCCCGCCTGTTCGGCGGCTTCGCGGGCGGCGAGTCGGCCAGGCGCTTCCGCGACCCGCGGGCGAACCCGACGATCCTGTCCGGCGACATCGGCGTGCCGAACGACAAGGGCGACAACAGCTTCCACGTCCTTCGCGCGGACGGCGCGTCGATCTCCGGGAGCACGATCG
>JAGQOI010000212.1 GCA_020427625.1 Phycisphaerales bacterium
CGATCCGTTCTGCTGCGACACGGAGTGGGATCAGATCTGCGCCGATGAGGCGGCCACGCTCTGCGTCCCGCCGTGTCCCTGCCAGTGGGACCTCGACGGCAACTGCGCCGTCGGTCCGTCCGACCTCGCGGTGCTGCTGGCGAACTGGAATCAGCCGTACGGCCCGGCCGACCTCGCCGCGCTGCTCGCGGAATGGAACTGCTCCGGCTGATCGAATAATCGTCGCCTGACGTTCGACCGACGCGACCATGACCACGGGCGGGATCCGAAGATCCCGCACGTGTGCCGTACGATCACGCGGTCCTGATCCGCTCGAACGCCTTGATCGCGCGCGCGCGGCCCTTGGCGTGATCGACGATCGGCGCGGGATAGTCGAGCGTCGACCGCTCCGGCGGCGCGAGCGCCGACGGATCATGGATCGCCTTCGCATCGAGCGACGCGAGCTCCGGCACGTACCGCCGGATGAACGCGCCGTCCGGATCGAACCGCCGGCTCTGGCTGAAGGGATTGAAGATCCGGAAATACGGCGCGGCATCCGTGCCCGTCGACGCCGACCACTGCCAGCCGCCGTTGTTGCTCGCAAGATCACCGTCCACGAGATGTCGCATGAAGTGTCGCTCCCCGCGCCGCCAGTCGATCAGCAGATCCTTCGTGAGGAACATCGACACGATCATCCGCAGCCGGTTGTGCATCCAGCCCGTCTCGTGCAGTTGGCGCATCGCCGCGTCGACGATCGGGAACCCCGTCCGACCCGCGCACCACGCCTCGAAGTCCTCGTCCGCCTCGCGCCAGCCCACCGCCTCCGTCTCCGGCCGGAACGCGCGATGCATGCAGACGCGCGGGAATCCGACGAGGACATGACGGTAGAACTCGCGCCAGACGAGTTCGCTGATCCACGTCGCGGCTCCGCCGTCGCCGGACAGCGATTCGCCGTTCGCCCGCCAGGCCGCGTGCAGACACCGGCGGGGCGAGATCGCGCCGATCGCCAGGTACGGCGAGAGCGTGCTCGTCCCGTCGACGGCCGGGCGGTCGCGTCGGTCCTTGTAGTCGGCGATGGCATGCTCGATGAAGCGGTCGAGACGCTTCGACGCCTCGCGTTCGCCGGCGGGCCAGTGCGCGGCCGCGGGCGGATCGGCCTCGAAGCCCGCGATCCGTTCCGGCACCTCGTCGGGTGCGATGCCGGGGTCGTCCTGCTTCTTCGGCGCCGGGAGCGGCGCGGGCACGCCGCCGGATTCGACGCGGGCGATCCACGACTTCCTGAACGGCGTGAAGACGCTGTAGAAGTCGCCCTTGCCGGTCTGCACCGCGCCGGGCGCGAGGACGACCTGGTCCGTGCAGGTGTGCACGGCGAAGCCCGCGCCCCGGACCGTCGTCGTCGCCGCGTCGTCGCGCCGGCGCTCGTTGATCTCGTACTCGGCGTTCATGTACAGCGCCTCGCACTCGTGCCGGCGCATGACCTCGAGCAGGCGGGCCGGGACGTCGGCGAAGCGATCGACCGTCTCGATGAGCAGCGGGATGCGGCGCTTCCACAGCGATCGCGACGTGTCGATCAGCGTCCGGCGCAGCAGGTCGACGCGCACGTCCGACCAGTCGTGCTCGCGCCACTGGTCCGGACAGATCGTGAAGAGCGCGACGACGCCGCGCGTCGAGACCCGCGACGCGGCATGCAGCGCCGTGTGGTCGGCGCAGCGCAGGTCGGCGCGGAACCAGACGAGGGATCTCACGGCGACATCTCCAGCCGCAGGAGGGCGATCGCGATCGGCACGCGGATCGTCCACGATACGGTGCGAATCCAGTTCGTGACGACCAGCCGCCGAGCCGCGGCGTCGTCGTATCCCCGTTCGAGCCGCCGGTGACACGGCACCTGGATCATCGCCGTCGACCCCCAGATGACGCCGAGAGCCGCGAGACCGATGATCGCAAGCACGCGGGCGATTCCCGGCGCGACGACGACCACCGCCAGCGCCGCGGTGACGACCTCGACGAGCATGAGCGGCGCGACGACCCACGTCGTCCGGTCGACGTGCCGACGCTCGTAGTCGACGAAGGCGTCGCGTCCGACCGTGGCGAACAGCGGATAGTGCACGATCTGCACGAACCAGATCAGGCCGCCCAGCATGAGCGTCGACACGAGATGAGCGATGAGGAGGATGGCCATGGGCGGTTCCGATGGGTCTCGGGGCACGGCGATCGTCCGTCCCCGTGAGTGGTTTCGCCGGTCGGGCGCGGCCGGACGCCCGGATCCGCTGGAAAGCGCGGGATCGCCCGGCGATGATGCGAGCGGGCGGCGTTCGGCGGCGGGAACGCCGGCCGGGCCGCCCGGTCAGGTCTTTGCCGGATTCCCCCCGACGGTGCGGATCCGAAGATGCAGGGTTGGTCTCCGCAGGGGATGCGGAGCGGGAGCCGTCCCATGAGTCTCGTGCAGGACATCACGATGGTCATCCTGACCGTTGTTGCCGCGTGGGGCGTCGCCGGCTGGTGGCGCCGCCGTCGGCCCGCGACGTTCATCGTCGCCGCGGTCGCGTTCGTGGTCCTGGCGCGGGAGGTGGTGCTCGGGCTCGGAGAGAGTGGCGGCCGCTGGTGGCCGGCGCCGGCGTCCGGCCCGGATGACGGCATCGGGCTCGTGGTCGCGACCCTCCTGCTGGTCCTCGTCGGCGTCGTCGGCGGGCGACCGTCGTCGTGGGATGGACGCCTCGATCGCGGCGCCGATCTTCGCGGCCAGCGTCGTCTCGCGCGGATCGGACAGGTCGCGGGACTCGTCATCGTCGTCGCGGCGATGGGCGTCGGCGTTCTCGCGGCCCGCGCCGTGCACACCTCGATCCGCGCCGAGACCATCCGCACGAACGAGGCGATCGCCCATCAGATCGTCGCCCGCGTCGCCCGTGCGACCGGAGCGGATGACGCGTCGCGGCGCGCCGTTCTGCGGGAGGCGTGCGATGCCGCGGCGCCGGGCCCGGGCGCGCAGGTCGGCTACGAACTCCGTGAGGACCGCGCGCGGCGCGGTGCGCCGTCGGACGATTTCGTCGGCGACCTGATCGAGCGGCGGGCCGACTGGTCCGGCGTCATGATGCCGCGGGATGTCGAGCAGCTCGCGGCCTACGCCTATCTGCCTGTGCTGGACGGCGTCGTCTGGGTGTACACCCCGACGTCGCAGGTGCGTCCGCGTCTGCTCGCCGCGACCTGGCCGTGGGGTCTCGCCCTCGGCGTCATCATGGTCCTGGCGCCATGGTCGTCGGCCCTGTTCCTGCGCCTGTCGCGTGATGCGGAGTCGGCGATCCGGATCGCAGCGACGGCGACGGAGGAGCACGAGCGTCGGTTCGCGCGCCTCGTCGACGCGCTGCCGGTCATCGTGCGGGCGCACGCGCCGGGCGGCGCCTGCATCGACGTGAACCGGGCGTGGTCGACCATGGTCGGGCGTCCGGAGGCGGCGGCGAAGGACGACGGCTGGCTCGACGTCGTGCATGCGGACGATCGCGAGGAGGTCCGGCGGGTGCACGAGGCCGCGCTGGCGTCGGGTCGTGGCTTCACGCTCGAGTACCGTCTCGTGCGCGCGACGGGCGAGGTGCGCTGGGTCGCGGACACCGGCGTGCCGCTGGAGGGACCGGACGGGATGTCGGCGGGTCTCGTGTGTTCGATCGTCGACATGACGGATCGTCACGTCGCGGCGCTGGAGATGGCGGAGAGCGAGGATCGTCTGCGTTCGATCGTCGACAACATGCCGGTGTTGCTCAATGCCGTCGACGAGGCGGGGCGCATCGTGTTCTGGAACCGCGAGTGCGAGCGGGTGACCGGTTACGATGCCGCGTCCGTCGTCGGCGATCCGGACGCCCTGCGGCGCCTGTACCCGGACGACGCGTACCGGCGCCGGATGGTTGCCGAGCGGGACGCTCGCGGGGACCATCGCGACTGGGAGTGGACGCTCACCTGTCGCGACGGCACCGAGCGCACGATCGCGTGGTCGAACATCTCCGATCGCATCGTCATCCCGGGCTGGGCGTCGTGGAGCATCGGCGTCGACGTGACCGATCGGAAGCGCGCCGAGCGCGCGCGGCTCCGACTCGAGGCCGACCTCCGACAGGCGCAGAAGATGGAGGCCATCGGCACGCTCGCGGCCGGCGTCGCCCACGACGTCTACAATGCCCTGTCGGTCGTGCTCGGATACGTCTCGCTCGCCCGGAAGCATCCGGACGATCCGACCGCGATCCGCTCCGCCATCGACGGGATCGAACAGGCCTCCCAGCAGACCGCCGCCGTGGCGCGATCGCTCAGCGACTTCAGCCGGCGCGGCGACCACGAACGCCGTCCCGTGGACCTTGTGTCCGTCGTGCGCGGCTCGACGAACATGCTCCGACGCATCGTGCCCTCGAACGTCCGGATGACCGTCGACCTCCCGCCCGACGGCTCGATCTGGATCGACGGCGACGGCTCGCAGATTCAGCAGGTGCTCATGAACCTCGTGATCAATGCCCGTGATGCCATGCCCGACGGCGGAGCGCTGTCGGTGTCGGTGAACGGCGGGCCCGACCGCGCGGCCCTCGTCGTGTCGGACAACGGGATCGGCATGAGCGAGAGGGTGCGGGAACAGGCGTTCGACCCGTTCTTCACGACGAAACCCCGCGGAAAGGGCACGGGCCTCGGCATGGCCATCGTGCACTCGATCGTGACCGATCACGACGGGTCGATCGACATCGAGTCGGCGGTGGGCAGGGGATCGACGATGACCGTGCACCTGCCGCGACAGCCGACGCCACCCGGCACGCCGTCGGCGCCGTCCGTCGCGTCGTCGAGCGAGGCGATCGTGTTCGACGGCGAAGGCGGCGCCTCGACGCCGCCGGCGATCACGCCGACGCCCGTCGCGCCCGGTCTCGTGGTCGTCATCGATCCGAGTCGACAGGTCGGGGCGATCATCGCGTCGACGCTGGCGGCGCGCGGCCACACGGTCTGCCGCGCGGCCGGCGTCGCGGAGGCGGAACGATCGGTGGCGGCATCGATCCCGGTGTTGTGCATCCTGGACGCGGACGAGATCGACGGCACGATCGCGTTGCCGCGGCTTCACGAGCGATGGCCCGACACGGTCATCATCGTGTTGACGAGTGATCTTCCGTCATTGACGCCGTTCGAGAACGAGTCCACGATGATGGTGGAGAAGCCGTTCGACCTGGCGACGCTGGAGTCGTGGATCGACGCCGCGTTCGCCGGACCGACGGAGGAGATGGAGTAGATGGCACGAACGCGCTTGATGCTGGTCGATGATCACCAGTTGCTGAGCCAGATGTTCGCCGACCACCTGGAGAGCGAACCCGACCTGACGGTGGTCGCGATCGCGACGGACGCGGAGATGGCGATCGGTCTGGCCCGCGAGCACCGGCCGGACATGATCGTCATGGACATCAAGATGCCGGGACTGCTGCCGTTCGACGCGGTCCAGTCGATCCAGAAGTTCCTGCCCGACGTCCGCGTCATGTTCCTCAGCGCGACGACGCTGGATCGCGACATCGAACAGGCGCTGGTGGTGGGGGCCCGCGGGTACGTCACGAAGAATGAGCCGCCCGAGGTCGTGCTCGCGGCGATCCGGACCGTCGCCGGGGACGGCGCGTTCTTCTCCGAGGACGTCCGCGCCCGGATGATCATCGGCGGCGGGTCGGTCCAGGTCTCCCGAGCCTCCTCGCTGACCGCCCGCGAGGTCGAGGTGCTCCGCTATCTCGCCCGCGGCCTGGCCAAGAAGGCCATCGCCGCGACCATGAGCGTCAGCGTCAAGACCGTCGAGACGCACACCCAGAACCTCATGCGGAAACTCGACATCCACGACCGGGTAGAACTCGCCCCGTACGCGCTCCGCCAGGGATTTTCCGAAGCCTGACATTCGAGGATCTGAGGTCTTTGCCGGATGGCGTCCGATCCCCCGGGATCGCATCATGGCACCGGTGGTCGCGTGCGCCCGGTCCGATGGGCGAACGAGGGTCGTGATGGCATTGCTTGGACGTACATCGATCGACGAGGGTCGGAGTCCCGGACGGCTGGTCCGGCTCATCGCCGCCTGCGCCGAACGACCGCACCGCGTCGACGCGCCCCGACAGGGATTCGCGGTCCGCGACTGCGTCGCGCTCGTCCAGCGACTGGACGATCACGCCCCGCCCGCCCGCGCGGAAGTCGTCGACGTCGGGTTCCGAAACGTCGGCTTCCTGGCCGACACGCCGCTGCCGCTCGGCGTCGGCGTGACCATCGAGTTCGAGTGGCCTCGCATCGACCTTCGGATCACGCCCTGCGCCGTCATCGCCGTCGACGCCCGGGCGGACGGCCGGTACCACATCGAAGTCGAGTTCGACGGCACCGACGCCTGCCTGCCGCGCGGACCGGGCTGATCCGGCCCGACCGGCGACCCGTGACCGACCTTCCGGCCATCGCACACCCGCCCGATGCCGCGCCCGAATGCCGCGCCCGTTCCCGCGCCCGAATGCGCGACGGGTCGACCGGCGAAAATCCGTCCTCCATTGTCATCGACGCCGGTTGACTTTCGGTGGCGTCCGTCTACCAATGATCGCCCCGGGATCGACGGTTCGGACGTCGCGGCGCGGAAGCGAGGATGGGCATGCCTGACGAACCGATGCATCTGGTCGAGCGCCCGTGGGAGGACCTCGAGGAACTCGCCGATCGCGGCGATGCGACGTCACTCGAGGCGTACGTCGACACGTTGTCGCCGCCCGATGCCGCGCGGGCCATGGCGCACCTCGACGAGGACGCCCAGTCGCGGGTGCTCGAGACGCTGGAGCCGGAGGCGGCGGCGGATCTCCTCGAGGACCTGCCGTTCGCCCAGGCCGCCGACCTCATCGAGAACCTCGATCCGACCGTCGCCGCCGCCATCCTGCGCGAGCTGCCCAGCGACGCCCAGGCCGACCTCGTCACCGCGATGGACGACGACGACGCCGAGGCCGTGCTCGCGGCGATGGGCCCGGTCGAAGCCCGGGGCATCCGCGACCTCGCCCGCTACGACGACGACGTCGCCGGCGGCCTGATGGTCACCGAGTTCCTCGCCTTCCGCGACGACCGCACCGTCGCCGACGTCATCGACGACCTCCGCCGCAATGCCGACGCCTACGCCGACTACGACGTGCAGTACGCCTACGTCGCCGGTGCCGGCGGGCGGCTCGTCGGCGTCCTCCGCCTCCGCGACCTCCTGCTCGCCCGTCCCGGGCGTCCGATCCGCGACCTCATGATCCGCGAACCCACGACCGTGCGGACCGATGCGACCCTCGACGAACTCGAGGACGTCTTCGACACCCGCGCGTTCGTCGCCCTGCCCGTCGTCGATCCCGAGGGTCGCCTCGTCGGCGTCATCCGACGCGCGCTGGTCGAGGAAGCCGTCGGCGAACGCGCCGAGTCCGACTATCGCAAGGCCCAGGGCATCGTCGGCGGCGAGGAACTTCGCACCATGGGCCTCGCCCTCCGCGCCCGACGCCGACTCTCGTGGCTCAGCATCAACATCGTCCTCAACCTCATCGCCGCCAGCGTCATCGCCGCCTTCGAGACCACCCTCTCCGCCGTCATCGCCCTCGCGTTCTTCCTGCCCATCATCTCCGACATGAGCGGCTGTTCCGGCAGCCAGGCCGTCGCCGTCAGCATCCGCGAACTCACCCTCGGCGTCGTCCGTCCCCAGGACCTCTTCTTCGTCTGGGTCAAGGAGATCGGCGTCGGCGTCATCAACGGCATCGTCCTCGGCATCATCATCGGCGTCATCGCCATGTTCTGGCGCGGCAACGGCTGGCTCGGCCTCGTCGTCGGCGTCGCCCTCGCCGTGAACACCATGGTCGCCGTCTCCATCGGCGGCCTCATCCCGCTCGTGCTCAAACGCTTCGGACTCGATCCCGCCCTCGCCTCCGGACCCGTCCTCACGACGATCACCGACATCTGCGGCTTCTTCCTCGTCCTCGGCATCGCGACCCTGCTCCTGTCCCGCCTGATCGGGGCCTGATCGCGGGGGTTCACCACGGAGTCACGGAGGACACGGAGGATGAAGCAGGGTTGAAGATCGTGGTGCGGAGTCGCCCGAACATTCGGTCGCGCGCGTCATCACGATCCTGAACCCAATGTTCCTTCCGCTCCGTGCCTCCTATGAAGTCGGGCGTGTCAATCGTGGAGTCGGCTGCCAGCCTCCTATCCGGGCTGCTGCGGGTGACGCAGGCCCATTCAGCTGGCTGCGACGGAGCGACGCCCATTCTCAGTGC
>JAGQOI010000213.1 GCA_020427625.1 Phycisphaerales bacterium
AGTCCCGGCCCCAGTCCCGGCGTCGGTCCCTGCGCCAGTCCCGTCACCCCAGCCGCCGCCCCGCCCGCCCCCGGCACCACCACGGCAACCATCCCCGGTCCCGGTCCCGGTCCCGGCCCTCAAGCCGCGCCCGACCCGCGACCCGACATCCAGCCCGAGGTCGAGCCCGAAGTCCGCCCCGGCCTCCCGCACCGGGTCCTGAAACGTCCGCCGGGCGGTCGCGTCATGCATCGCCCGGATCAGGTCGAGTTCCCGACGCACCCGGTGCTGCGTCAGCCCGAGATGCGTGGCGACCATCCGGATCGGACGACCCTCCAGCACCGCAAGCCGCGCCACCGCGCGCCGCCGCCGCGGCCAGGCCTCCTGCGCCGTCAGCACGAACGCGAACAGCGTCGACTGCGCCCGCCCGAGCACTCGGCGCATCCGCCGGCCCGCCGTCGCCGGATGCACGCCGAGGTCGGCCGCGACCGCCGACAGCGGCCGCCCGTCTCGGTACACCGCCTCCAGCAACATCCGATCCCGCGTCCGCAGATGACGCGCCCGATCGAGCAGTTGATCGATCTCCCGACGAACCAGCACGCGGCCGGCCGCCGCCCGTTGCATGCTCACCACCATGTTCCCGTTCCCACAGATTCCTGGCGATTGATGTTGACAGACGTGTCAACTCATGCACAATGATGCCATGACGACGGCGGAAGGCAAGCGAAGTTTACGAGATTGTCAAGTATTGTTCGGGTTTTATATGGGGTGTCGCGATGCATGACGTGGGCGCCCTCATTCGCGACGCGAGGCGGCGGGCGGGCCTGACCCAGGACGCGCTCGCCGAACGCATCGGCTGCAGCAAGTCGCAACTCTCCCTCATGGAGACCGGGAAGCGCTCCGTCTCACCCGCCCGGGCCCGCAACCTCGAGGATGCCCTCGACCTGCACGACGGACGCCTCGTCGCCGCCGTCGCCTGGGACCAGACGCCCGGAGAAGTGAAGGCCCGAGTCTCGGCCTCGCAGCGCTTCGCCGAGCGCCTCCGCGACGCCGCCCGGCGCGGCGAGCGCCTCGAAGACCTCCTCGAGACCGGCGAGCTCGCCCGACTCGTCGAGGGCGCCGTCGGCAACGTCGCCGACATCCGACCCGTCGGACGTCCCATCCCCGTCATCAACGCCGTCGCCGCCGGCTACCCGCGCGAGTTCACGGACCTCGACTTCCCCGCCAGTGTCGCCGACGACTACGTCGCCTGTCCCGACGTCACCGACCCCCATGCCTTCGCCGCCCGCGTCGTCGGCGACTCCATGGAGCCCGACTACCGCGAGGGCGACATCGTCGTCTTCTCCCCCGCCCTCGCGACGCCGTCCGGCGCCGACTGCTTCGTCCGCCTCGAACGAGATGCCGAGACCACCTTCAAGCGCATCTTCTACGAACCGACCGACGCCCGGACCATCCGGCTCCAGCCCCTCAACAACCGGTACCCGCCCCGCGAGTGCGATCGACAGGACATCGCCGGCATCTACGCCGCGGCCTACGTCATGCGCCGCATCGGCCGATGACGCCCGCCGTCGGGACGGGTTCACCACGGAGACACCGAGGCACTGAGGGTGAATCTGGTTTGAGATCCGTGCACGCGAAGCCCCGATCAACGGGACGGGCGCGGCCGCGCGATCCTGAACCCAAAGGCCTGCTCCGTGCCTCCTATGAAGTCGGGCGTGTCAATCGTGGAGTCGGCTGCCAGCCTCCTATCCGGGCTGCTGCGGGTGACGCAGGCCCATTCAGCTGGCTGCGACGGAGCGACGCCCATTCTCAGTGC
>JAGQOI010000214.1 GCA_020427625.1 Phycisphaerales bacterium
TAAACCCTGACAGCAGTTTACACCCCGAGAGGCTTCATCCTGCACGCGGCATTGCTCCATCACGCTTTCGCGCATTGTGGAAGATTCGTTACTGCAGCCTCCCGTAGGAGTCCGGGCAGTGTCTCAGTCCCGATGCGGCGGGTCATGCTCTCACACCCGCTACCCGTCTTCGGCTTGGTGAGCTCTTACCTCACCAACAACCTGATAGGACATTCCCCGCTCCCGAGGCGGCGGACCTTTGATGCCGAAGCACCACATCAGGTATTAATCCAAGTTTCCCTGGGCTATCCCTGACCTCGGGGTACGTAGAAATGCATTACTCGCCCTTTCGCCACTGTCCACCCCCGAAGGGGCTTCTCGTGCGACTTGCATGTTTTAGCCATGCCGCCAGCGTTCAATCTGAGCCAGGATCAAACTCTTCAATTGATTGAGTCATGCACCGACGTCCGAAGACGACGGATCGATTCGACCTGAAGGTTTGCCTGGACATTCCCGACCGGCAGATCCCGAAGGATGGCCGATCGGTCGGTCTCGTCGAGCCAAACCTCGACGCCGACAGGTGGCAAACCTGCCGGATTTCTCTACAGACATCACGACTTCGGCCCCGAAGGACCGAGAATGATCGTGGTTTTTGGAATCGACCATTGCTGGTCTCACAAGGATGTCTGTCAGACCGGGCGCTGTGAACACCCGGCCTGTTCAGTGTCCCGACCGTCGACGTGTTGTGAACACGACGCCGACCGGGCACATCCTCGCGGCTTTCCCAACTGTTCACTTTTCAAAGAATGCGAGGCGAGGATCGCCCCGGCCCGAACCACTCGGGAGCGGTTTCGAGCGAGTGGCGAATTGTAGGGATCCCCCCTCCCCTGTCAACGCCCCCGGGCGGCAAATGGGGAAATTTTGAAGCCGGAGCCCCGAACCCGCACCCACGCCGCGGATCCACCCCACCGACGGTCGCCCCCACGCCCGCATCCCCATCACCCCCCCACGCCCCCGCCGCGGCCGGCGTCGCAGGGCACCGGCACGAACCGCCGAGTCGCAGAACTGGCGGGCACCGGGACCCGCCGGCGGTAGACTAGCACCCCATGACCAGACGAGTCGCCATCGTGACCGCCCTGCGAACCCCCATCGGACGCTACGGCGGTGCCCTCGCCGCCGTCCGACCGGATGACCTCGCGGCCCTCGTCATCCGAGCCGTCGTCGAACGCTCCGGAATCGATCCCGCCGTCATCGACGACGTCTACTTCGGGGCCGCCAACCAGGCCGGCGAGGACAACCGGGACGTCGCCCGAATGGCCGCCCTCCTCGCCGGACTCCCCGACTCCGTGCCCGGCTGCACCGTGAACCGACTCTGCGCGTCCGGACTCGAAGCCGTCAACCTCGCCGCCCGACTCATCGAGGCCGGAGCCGGTGACGTCATGATCGCCGGCGGCACCGAATCGATGAGCCGCGCCCCCTTCGTCGTCGCCAAGGCCGAATCCGCCTACGAACGACGCGCCGAGATGTACGACACGACCATCGGCTGGCGCTTCACGAACCCCGCCCTCGCCGCCCTCCACCATCCCTATTCCATGGGCGAGACGGCGGAGAACGTCGCGCGACGGTTCGGCATCACCCGGGAGGACCAGGACCGCTTCGCCGTCTGGAGCCAGCAGAAATGGGCCGCCGCCCATGCACTCGGACTCTTCGCCGACGAACTCGTCCCGGTCTCGATCCCGCAACGCAAGGGCGAGCCCCGCATCGTGTCGGTCGACGAACACCCGCGCCCCGAGACGACGCTCGACTCGCTCGCCCGACTCCGCCCGGTCTTCGCGACCGACGACCGCGGCACGGTGACGGCGGGCAATTCCTCGGGCGTGAACGACGGCGCGGCGGCGCTGCTGCTGGTCGAAGCGGACACCGTCGCCCGTCTCGGCCTGACGCCGCTCGCGTGGGTGGGTGCATCGGCGACGGCCGGCGTGGATCCGGCCTGCATGGGGCTCGGTCCGGTACCGGCGACGCGCAAGGCGTTGGCGCGGGCCGGCCGCGCCGTCGGTGATCTGGACGTGATCGAGTTGAACGAGGCGTTCGCCGCCCAGAGTCTGGCGTGCGTGCGGGAGCTCGGTCTGGAGGATGCGAACGTGAATCCTCGGGGCGGCGCGATCGCGCTCGGTCATCCGCTGGGGTGTTCGGGCGCGCGAATCTGCGTGACGCTGGTGCACGAACTCGTGCGGACGCGGGGGCGCCACGGGCTGGCCACGCTGTGCGTCGGCGTCGGCCAGGGGGTCGCCACGGTCATCGACCGTGAATAAGATCATTCGGTAGACAATCCGGGCGTGCCGACGACGACGCGTCCGATTCTGGAAGGAGAGGCTTTCATGAGCGGCAGTGCGAACGTCGGCGTGCACGTGGATCACGCGGTGGCGGAGGATCCGGAGCAGATCGCCGCCTTCGAGGCGCGGATCGCGGCCGGCGAGTTGATCGAGGCCGACGACTGGATGCCGACGGCGTATCGGGACGGGATGCTGCGGATGGCCGAGCATCACGCGAACTCCGAGATCATCGGCGCCCTGCCGGAGGGCGAGTGGATCACCCGCGCGCCGTCGCTGCGCCGCAAGCTCGCGCTCACCGCGAAGGTGCAGGACGAGGTCGGGCACGGACAGATGCTCTACCGCGTCTCGCAGGACCTCGGCAAGACGCGCGACGCGATGCTCCGCGACCTCATCACCGGCCGGACGAAGTATCACAACGTCTTCAACTACCCGGCGCCGACCTGGGGCGACATCGCGATGATCCAGTGGCTCATCGACGGCGCCGCGATCATGAACCAGAAGACCCTCGCCGACGGCGCCTACGGACCGTACATCCGCACGATGAAGCGGATCAACATGGAGGAGGCGTTCCACTTCAAGAGCGGCGAGGACATGGTCCTCACGCTCATGAGCGGCACGGCGAAGCAGAAACAGATGGCGCAGGACGCGTTCGACCGCTGGTGGGAGCCGTCGATCATGTTCTTCGGACCGCCCGACAAGCCGAACGCCGAGACCCTCCCGCCCATGCGCTGGCGGATGAAGACGGTGACGAACGACGGCCTGCGCCGACGGTTCGTGAACCGCTTCGCGCCCGCCGCGATCGACCTCGGACTGAAGATCCACGTCACCACCAAGGACGAGCAGGGCCTCGTCGTCTCGAAGCGCCCGGACGAGAACGTCGTCCTCGACGAGTCCACGGGCGACTGGGGATTCACCGAGCCGAACTGGGAGGAGTTCTTCCGCGTCATCCGCGGCAAGGGCCCGTGCAACGCCCAGCGCCTCGCCCTCCGACGAATGTCCTACGACCAGGGCCGATGGGTCCGCGAAGCGATCCTCCACGGACGGGTCAACGTCCCGCCCGCGGCGTGACCGGTCGCGCACGAACGCATGGTCCCGACCTGACCCCGATGGTGAACCCGACATGGTGAGCCCGAACCGATGTCCAAGATCAGAACCAACCTGACGATGCCGACGACCGAACTGGCGCCCGCCGAAGGTGATCTGCGCGGCTACGTCGTCTTCACGCAGCTTCGTGCGGGCGGACCGTTCATCTACGCCGGCTGGCTCGACGCCGCGGACGATGAGATGGCGCTCGTGTTCGCGAAGGAGCACTACGGGCAGGACCAGAAGTGCACGCACATCTGGGCCGCGCCGCGCGAACGGATCGGCGGTCTCCGCGAGAACGCCGACGCGGCGCACGAAGCGGTCGGCGCGGACCGGGCGTACCAGATCTTCACGCAGGCCGCGGCGGGCGATGCGTACCAGTCGTCCGAGCGGGTGACGGCGACGTCGGCGGCGTCGGCGATCGA
>JAGQOI010000215.1 GCA_020427625.1 Phycisphaerales bacterium
GTGATCGGACCGTTCAACTTCCCGGCCCACCTCCCGAACGGACATTTCGTCCCGGCCCTCCTCCTCGGCAACACCGTCGTCCTCAAGCCGTCCGACAAGACCCCCGCCGTCGGACAGATGCTCGCGGAGATGATGCACGATGCCGGCGTCCCCCGCGGCGTGTTCAACGTCGTCCAGGGCGCGGCCGACGTCGCGGTCCGCCTCACCACCCACGACGATCTCGACGGCATTCTCTTCACGGGATCCTGGCCCGTCGGACGCCGCATCCTCGAAGCGAACCTCGACCGCCCGGGACGGATGGTCGCCCTGGAAATGGGCGGCAACAACCCGGCCGTCGTCATGGCCGACGCCCACCTGCGGCAGGCCGTCGTCGAGTGCGTGCGCGCCGGCTTCGCGACGACCGGGCAGCGCTGCACCTGCACGCGACGGATCATCGTCCAGCGCGCCGTCGCCGATGTGTTCATTCCCGCGTTCTGTCGCGCGGCGACGACCCTGCTCGTCGGGCCCGGCGACGACACGAACCCCGTGTTCATGGGTCCCCTCGTGACCGAGGGGTCGGCCGACGCCATGCTGGCCGCCCAGCGCGCACTCGCGTCGGCCGGCGGACGCGTGCTCGTCGAATCGACCCGCCTCGACCGACCCGGGCACTTCGTCACGCCCGGCGTCGTGCAGGTGGACGGGTTTTCCGTCGGCGCGGACGAGGAGGTCTTCGGACCGCTCGTGCAGATCACCGTCGTCGACGATCTCGACCAGGCCATCGCACAGGCGAACGCGACCCGCTTCGGCCTCGCCGCGTCGATCTTCACGACCGACGCCGCCGCGGCCGACCGCTTCTTCCGACGCGTTCGCGCCGGCTGCATCAACCACAACACCGGGACCGCCGGCGCATCGAGCAAACTCCCGTTCGGCGGGCTCGGACACAGCGGCAACCACCGCCCGGCCGCGGCGTTCAGCAGCGAGTACTGCGCGTACCCGGCGGCGTCGATGGTGGAACGAGGCGACCGGGCCGCGGTGCCGACCGGCATGCGGTGGGACGACGCCTGGCTGCCCGCCTGATCCGGCGCGCGCCGTCCGCGCATCGGGGCCGGATCGATCGGCACGACGCGTGGGGGACTTGCGGATTCGGTCCGCACGTCGGACGATGGCGTCATGTCGCCGCTCGATGTCTTCCGCACGCGTCTGCCGAACGCCCGCGAGTTCCCTCGCTTCGCCGGGGTGCCGACCTTCTGCCGCTTCCCGCTGCTCGACCAGGTCGAGCCGGCGCACCGGCCGGTGGACTGGGTGCTCTACGGCATTCCCTATGACGGGGGCGTGACCTACCGCCCCGGCGCCCGCTTCGGCCCGCGGGCGATCCGCGAGGCGTCGCAGTATGTCAAGCCGGTCAACCTCGAACTCGGCGTGAACATCGCGCACGTCCTGTCGATGGCGGACGGCGGCGATGCGCCGGTGCGGCCGTATTCGTGCAAGGACACGCTCGATGCCGCGGCGGCATTCGCCGGCGGGCTCGGCGATCCGGCGCACACCCATCTGTTCGCGGTGGGGGGCGATCACTCCATCGCCTACGCGAATCTCCGCGCGACGTGGGAGCGGGCGGGCCGTCCGGCCGGCGGGCTGGCGCTGCTGCATTTCGATGCGCACCTCGACACGGCCGACGTCGTCTGGGGACACCAGTGGACGCACGCGTCGCCGTTCATCCGGGCGATCGAGGACGGACTCATCGACCCCGCCCGCATGCTCAGCGTCGGCATCCGAGGGCCGCTCAACACGGCGACCGACCTCGACTACGGGCGCGAGCGCGGCGTCACGCTCGTGACGTACGAACAGTGGCGCGCGGGCGACGGCGCGGACCGGATCCGCGCCTTTCTCGCCGCCCGCGGCGACGAGGCGTGCTATCTCACCTTCGACATCGACTGCGTCGATCCCGCCTTCGCGCCGGGAACGGGCACGCCCTGCTGCGGCGGGTTCAGTTCCGCCGAGGCGCTCGCGCTCGTCCGGGCGTGTGCCGGCGTGAACCTCGTCGGCGCCGACCTCGTGGAGGTCCTGCCCGACCGCGATCCTGCGGGCATCACGGCCCTGCTCGCGTCGCACCTGATCATGGAGATCCTGTCCGTCGCGGCCGTCCGGCGGGCGGGCCGCGCCGGTTGACGGCATCGACGGAATGATGACGACGGGTTTCCGAATACCCATGGTGACCGACGACCCGTGATTCGAGGGAGATACCCATGCGCCTGACCGCCTTGCGCCCCGCGTTGCCTCTGTTCGTGCTCACGATGCTCCTGTGCGCCTGCGGGAACCAGCAGCGGGCCCAGCGCTCGGTGTCGATCACCGTCGCCCACGAAGCGGAGGCGCCGCTCGTCGTCGAGAGCCGCAACGGATCCGTCGAGATCGTCCGCGATA
>JAGQOI010000216.1 GCA_020427625.1 Phycisphaerales bacterium
GACGAGATTGCTGCCGAACCGCAGCGCCTGTCCGCCGCCGTAGCCGATGAGCGTCCACGCCGACGACGACATCGCGCGCCGACGCATCGACGGCGTCGTCGATGCCGCGTCGGGCGCGGCTGCGGGCGCGGACGTCACGACCTGCGTCATGCCGCCTCCACCATCGCGCACTCATCGACGCTCGGCGCGAACCGGGCGCGATGCGATGTCTCGTCGCGTTCGGGGAGGACGGATCGGTAGATCTCCAGCAGACGCCGCGCCTTGGCCGGCCAGGTGAAGTCGCGCCAGACCCGTTCCCGCGCGACCTGCCCGCGCCGGTCGAGGCCGGCGGGATCGTCGACGATCGCGCCGAGCGTCTCCCGGAGGCGCCCGACGATCTCCGAACGCGTCCCCATGTCGATGCGGTATCCTGTCTCGTCGTCGACGAGATCGGCCGGACCGCCGTAGTTCATGACGAGCGCGGGCAGGCCGACGGCCATCGCCTCCAGCACGGCGCCGCCGCCGAACTCCTTGATGCTCGGAAACGCGAACAGGTCCGCCGATGCGAGATGTCGCTGCACGTCGGCATGATCGACCCAGCCGGAGAACGTCACGCCGCCGGCGATGTTCTCGCGATCGGCGAGGAGCGCCAGCGGGCCGCGCTCCGGACCGTCACCGACGAGATCGACGGTGAGTCGCCCGGCCCGCACGAGCGGTGCCGCGGCCTCGAGGAGCATGTCGACGCCCTTCAGCGGCACGAGCCGTCCGACGAACACCGCGTGAACGGGCGACGACGCGCGACGCGTCCGGATCTCCGTGAAGCGCGCCGCGTCGACCGCGTTCTCCGGCACGAAGTACGCACGGGTGCGCTGCTCGGCGGTGAGATCGTCGAGCATCGTCGTCGAACCCGCGATGATCGCGCTCGCCTCCCGACGCATCGAGCGCGCGCCCGGCAGCAGGCGGGACAGGTTGCGGAACGCCGACAGCCACTCACGCTCGCGGTGCTGCTCGCGCCGGAACGCGGCCGGCCACGGCACGCCGCCGTTGAGCGGACCCACGACGAACGGCACCGACACCCGACGACAACGCCGGGCGATGAGACTGGGCACGGCGGGACTGAGCGGCGTGAGACGGTGGACGACGTCGTAGCGCCCGGCACGGAGGTCGCGACCGAACCGACGCCAGACGAGATGTTCGAAGTAGTAGTAGGCGATCGCGGCGAAGGCGGTCATCGTCGACCAGCCCTTCCCGCGCCCGCCGCGCAGCAGCGACGCGAGACGGTAGAGCGGCCCGGCGACGGCCTCGGAATCGATCGCGGTGAAGTCCGTGCCCTCGATCCAGCCCGCGCGGCACAGGGCGTCGCGATTCCGCACATGGGTCACGACATGCACGTCGGCGACCTCGCGCAGAGCCGCGGCACAGGACCAGCCGACGAGGGGCACGCTCACCCACTCCGGGTTTGCCGCCTCGGCGATGAGGAGCACGCGAACCGGGCGCGCGGCCGTCGTTTCGGCGACACGGGCGGACGACTCCGACATGGCGTTCTCCAGGTCACGACACGATCGCAGGCCCCGCCGGCACGGACGGAGGGGTCTCACGTCGCTGTCATCGGCGAGCCGACGACGCGACCGCATCGCACGCTGGAGGAACGCGCCATCCCGACGTTGCTCTGTGCCGCTTCGCGAGCGTTCTCGGACCCGACCGGTCAATCGGGCTCGATCAACCCGGCGACATCCTGCTCGCTGACGACCTCGTACTGGTCGTCGCCGGTCTGCGGGTAGACCTCCCACTGCTCGATCGTGTGGTATCCCGCCGCCTCGGACCAGTAGGGCCACAGGTAGTGCACGGCATCGGGCACCCATTCCGCGTCGCTGGGAATCGGCCACAGGTTGCCGCCGATCGCGCTGAAGCCGCGAAGGTCCGCGTCGAGCACGAACAGGACCGCGGTGCGGTATGAACCCGTCACGAGGTTGGGCGCGAGGTACGTGTTGCCGATGACGCCGACGCCCGACACGCCCGGACCGCAGTCGAGGAAGCGTCCGTGCTCGGACATGTTGATCGCGACGTTGTCGACGATCCGTACCGCGCGGCTCGTCCGATCGAGTCCCTCGTCGTACCCGGCGAGTCCGATCGCGGTGTCGCCGTCGCGCCAGATCACGTTGCCCGCGATGACGACGAACTCCGCGCCGGACCTCGTCTGGATCGCCGGGCCGACGATGTCGAGGTCCATGCTGACGTTCTCGACGGCGCCGGCGCCGACGAAGCGATCCGCGGGTGCGCCGGCGACGTGGTTCGGGCCGATCGACAACTGGCCGCCGTGCAGTTCGTTGGCCCAGGCGAACCCGTCACGCCCCCGCAGCATCCAGATGCAACTCTTGGGGCCGTTCCAGAGCTCGTTGCGGGCGACGAGGAATCGCTCGCAGTCGACGAAGCGGAGGTTGTGTTCGAAGATCGATCCGACGACGACGTTGTCGAGGTAGACGTGGTCCGAACCCTGGCCGAACGCGAAGTACGCCGCGAGTCCTTCGGCCGTGCAGTGCTGGACGAGGAGGCGTTCCACGACGCGCTCGGAGTTCACGGCGTCGGCGACGTGCCGGAACGCGCATCGCCGCACGGTGATGCCGTGCCCGTTCGGACGGACGCCGCGCACGCCGTCGCGCTCGCCCGCCCAGACGCTCCGGAGCACGACGTCCTCGACGATGACGTCGGACACGTCACCCGTCATCTCGATGATGCCGAAGGGCGTGATCTGATCGCCGATCCAGCGCAGGACGGGCGCCATGCCCGTGCCGTAGGCGCCGAGGCGGACGCGGGATCGGTTGATAGTCAGCGGCTCGGTGAGATCGAACATCGCGCCGCGAGGCAGGAGGACGACGTCGCCGTCGACGAGCGTCGCCATGATCCCCGCGAGCGACGTCGGCGATTCGGGATCATCGCCGCCCGCGCCGGGCGGCGCGACGAGACGGACACGCCCGTCGGGCGGCTCGACCTCGACCGTGCGCACCGCACGCGCCGCGACGCCACGCGAATCGATGACGTCGAGGACGACCTCGTACGTGCCCGGCGCATCGAGGGTCCAGGCGACGTTCCAGCCCTGGACGGCGTCGATCTCGCTCTGCCCGTCGGTGAGCGTCCAGCGGTAGGTCGAGGCGATGCGTTCGTCGCGCCGGCGATCGTCGTCCGCCGCGTGCGCGAACAGGGTCCACGGCGCCGTGCCGTGCGACGCAGGCATCACGATGGTCGGCGCGCGATCGCGCGCCGGAGCCGCGCCCGCCGCGCCCGCGGCCAGGAGGAGCACCATGATGATCGGCTCGACGGACGACGCGCGTCGCACCGCCCTCACCGCGACACCTCACCCAGGTCGCCACCGGCACTCCGCCGGCACGGCGCGATTCTCGCGATCGACGCGTCGTATCGCATGACCCCATCCTCCCTCAGCATCGCTCCGGGCGCGAGCCTGCCATCATCGTCAAATCCGGCGCGATCGCTTCACTGTCCGGGGTCGCGGCTTCGAGGCGGGGTCGTCAAGATGGACACACAGCGCCGATAATGACGGCGATCGCGACGCGATGTCGCCGCGGGCGCCGGAGCGCACCGGTCCGGAAATGAAAATCAGAATCGATGGCCGGCCGGGCGCGGCGACTCGGTCGCGATGCCGAGCACGGCGCGCACGAGGCGCAGGTCGTCCGGCGTCGTGATCTTGATGTTCGTCGCTTCGCCGGGAACCGTCATCACGGTCTCGCCGAGACGCTCGACGAGCGTCGCGTCATCCGTCGCCTCGACGCCGCTCGTCGCCGCGTCGTACGCCCGGCGGAGCAGCGCGACCGAGAACACCTGCGGCGTCTGCACGACGACCAGCCCGTCGCGCGGGATCGTCTCCACGACCGCACGCGCCTCGTACGAGCGCCGACCGACCTCGCCGAAGATCGAGTCCGCGATCGACGCGTCCTCCTCCACCACCTCGGCCGCGGCGTCCACGCGCTTCACCGTCGACGTCAGGTCGACCACCGGGATCACCGCGTCGTACCGGCCCGCCGCGTCGAGCACGCGATCGAGCATCGTCACCGACAGCGCGGGTCGCGCGGCATCGTGCACCGCGACGTGCGTCGCCTCCGCGCCGACGTGCGCGAGCGCCTTGCGCACCGTCTCCCACCGCGCGGCCCGCGCGCCCTCGACGATCCGCGCGCCGTGGAATCCCAGCGTCGGGCCGAAGCGATCGCGGAACGCATCGAGGCGCTCGGGCGGACCGGCGACGACGATCTCCATCACGTGCGGGTGCTTCGCGAACAGTTCGACGGTGCGGACGAGGACGGGGCGCCCGCCGAGGTCCTGGGCGAGCTTGTCCTGTTCGCCGTACCGGAGGCTCGACCCGGCCGCGGGAATGATCACCGACAGTCGCATGTCCGGGCTCCCCTTGGTGTCGTGCGGTCAGCGGGACCAGGACGCGAGGACGCGGGCGAGATCGCGGTGATCCACGGCGCCGTTGTCGTCGAGGTCGGCCTTGAGCTGTCCGCCGTCGACGACGGGTCCCCAGGCGGCGAGGAGTGCGGACAGGTCCGCGCCGTTGACGACCCCGTCGGCGGTGATGTCGGGGAGGATCGGCGCGACGACGACGTAGGCCTGGTCGGCGGCGACGTTCGTCCACTCCGTCACCTGCCCGCGCGTCCACGTCACCCGCACGACGTCGGCCGCCGTCGCATCGCCGAGTCCGACGTGCACGGTGAGTTCGGACGTCGCGAGGTAGCTCGGGCTGCCCGACAGGTAGCGGATCTGGGTGACGTCGCCGGTGACGACCTCGACGCGGACGCCGATGCCGTCGGGCGCGAGGAGCGGGTTGGTCGAGGTGTCGAACGACAACACGATCGCGTGTCCCGGATCGACGGTGTCGTTGCGTCGAACGTGCAGCGGGCCGGTGTTCGTGAACATCACGAAGTCCTGGTCGAGATCGGCGTCGTAGTCGAACATGGCGACGGCGGTGCCGTTGAAGCCCGGCCCGATGCCCGCCGCCGCGCCGATCTCCTCGAAGACCACGCCGCCGATGTTGCGCCACACCTTCGCGGGCTCCCCGCCCCATTGCGCCGAGACGCGCCCGTTCACCTCGACGATGTCGATGAGGCGATCCTGGTCGAGGTCGACCGCGATCGTGCCCCATCCCCAGCCGCCGTCGAACACGCCGGCCGACGTGCCCTGCTCGACGAACTGGTGGGCGTCCGTCGCGATGTAGAGCTTGTTGTCGTTGATGTACCCGGGCGGCGGCGTGTCGTTGTGGATCGAGGTGACGAACCAGTCCAGCCGCCCGTCGTTGTTGAAGTCACCGACGGTCTGGCCCATGCCGTGTCCGTCGAGGCCCGTGCCGGAGGATGCGGTCGCGTCGGTGAACGTGCCGTCGCCGTCGTTGACGAGGTACCGGCTCGAGTTGAAGTCGGCGGCGAGGAGGATCTCGGGATAGAGGTCGCCGTCCATGTCGACGAAGGCGGGCGTGAACCCCCACACGTTCGACGCGGCGGAACCGATCGCCGTCGCCGTCACGTCGGTGAACGTGCCGTCGCCGTCGTTGCGGAAGAGACGGTTGCCGCTGCCGGCGGCCCACCAGGAGGCGACGAACAGGTCGAGATCGCCGTCGAGGTCGTAGTCGCCCCAGGCGGAGCTGTAGCCGGTGCTCACGGCGGTGGAGGTCTGGTTCACGCCGGCCGCGGCGGCGACGTTCTCGAAGCTGCCGGCGCCGGTGTTGCGATAGAGTCGGTGCGTGCCGATCTGGCCGCCGCCGCCCGGCGCGCCGAAGCTCGTCACGTAGAGGTCGATCCAGCCGTCGCCGTCGTAGTCCGCCGCGGAGGCGCCGCATCCGCAATGCATGGCGGCGATCCCCCATGCCGCGGCGACATCGGTGAAGGTCCCGTCTCCCTGGTTCATGTACAGGCGGTCGGGCGCCAGTCCGCCGCCGACGACGAAGAGGTCGGGTCGCCCGTCGCGATCGAAGTCGCCGACCGCCATGCCGCCGGTCATCCACGCCTGGCCGGCCGGAATGCCGAGCGCATCGGGCGCGTGCACGGCGACAAGTTGCGCCTCGGACGTCACGTTCGTGAGTTCGATCGTCGGTGCGGCGAGGGCGCTCGCCGTCCATGCTGCCACGGGCACCACCGGTGCCAACATCGTTCGCCACGCTGCGTGCATCTCAATCCTCCACTGCGGACCGCCCGCCGGCCGCATTCCCTGCCGCCGGGCGTGCCTCTACTCTACTCGCCGCGACGGCGCCGGCCAAGGGAAAGGCGGAATCCCGGCCGCGGACCGGGCCCGAGAACGAGAGCCGCGCCGTCCCGGCCGGACGCGACGCGAACGAACGACGGGCACGGTCGATGGACCGTGCCCGTCGCGGAATGACATGATGGCGTCCCCGGGGGGAATTCCGAGGACGAACGCGGCTCAGCCTCGGACGCTGGCGAACACGTAGAACGGCGCTTCCTGGTTCGTGCTCGAGATGACGCCGAGTTCGGACCAGAGCATGCCCTGGAATCCCGGCAGCGGCGTCACGAGGACCCGCACCTTGACGCGCGAGC
>JAGQOI010000217.1 GCA_020427625.1 Phycisphaerales bacterium
CGGCGTCATCGCCTTCGGGCCGGCGAACGTGACGACGACGCGCCCGCTCACGTCGGACATCGTCGCCTCGGTCCGCACGTCGAGCCGATCGAGACGCGCGAGCCCGGTGAGAATGCCGTCGACGAACGCCGCGGCCGTCTCCCGGGCCTCGTCCTCCTTGACCATGCGATCCGCGATCATCTCGTCACGATTGTCGCCGAGAATCGTCGCCAGCATGCGGAGGTCGACGGACAGCGCGTCCGCGGCCTGCCGGGTGCCGTCCGCGACCTCGGCCTTCGCATCCATCATGGCGTCGACGAGGTCTTCGAGCAGTTGACGGGTGCTGGACACGATGAGGGCGTCGTCGACGATGGCGATGGCGGGTTCGAAGTTGAGCGGCGTGCCCATCATCATCGGTTCGGCCATCATCCCGCCCGCCGCCGCGCCGTCGGACGGATACGCGGCGCTGACGAACTTGTGTCCGCGGTAGCGATCGACGTCGAGGAGCAGGGCGGGTCGGTTGTTGATGGCGGCGTCGTAACTGATGACGGACAGCGCGATCGTGGCGCCGGACTGGAGGCGCCGGGCGAGGTCGGTGCCGGCGTCGAGATCGAGCGTCGTGACGAGGGCGAAGGACGGCAGTCGGGGCGTCGGACGCACGCCCCGGGCTTCGAAGTCCTGCCGGGCGGCGACGACGTGCACGGGTCCCGCGATGCGTCCCATCACGTCGTCGATGAAGTCCACGCGCCCGAGCAGCGCCGACATCGTGTTCGCGAACGTGACGAACTGGGTCGCGTCGGCGGCGGACATGATCGATTCACGTTCGGCGAACAGCGCGCCCCAGTCGCGGGAGAGGCGGAACTCGGCGCCGAACTGCGGCAGGGCGTCGGCGTGCCAGCGCGTCGCGACGGGCTCGTCCGTCGCGAAGCCGCGGAAGGCCTCCGGCAGCGCGGCCGCGCCGTGCAGACGGGCATCGACGGTCATCGCGTCGCGCGTCGGCGTGAGCCACGCGGTGAGCGAGTCGGCGCCGGCCATGTGTCGCCAGGTCCCGCCGAACAGGAGGGACGCGACGATGTTCCGCAGCGGCGCCTCGAAGGCGGCGCGGACCGGCGGGAGTTCCCGCAGGGCGTCGAGGTTCACCCGCATCGTCAACGGCGCGCCGTCCGGACGTTCGGCGATCGCCCGCGCGAAGCCGGCGTCGGCGTCGAGATGAGCCGCCCGCCGGTCGAGGGCCGAGGCGAGCAGTCCGCGATCGTTCGTGACGATGAGCGCACCATCCGTGCGGGCCTGGAGCAGATCATCGCCGAAGCGGAACACGGTCACGCCCGAGAGCAGCGTCGTTCGCCGCGGGTCCGGTTCGCCGTTCTTCAGCACGCCCGCGGCCCGGTGGACCTGGTGGAGCAGGCGATCGACGGCCGCGCCGTCGGCGGGCGTCGCGACCGCGATGAACCGTGGCTTCGCGGCGCCGTCGGCGGGGGGAAGCATAGCGAACGTCAGGTCGCGTCCGAGCACGGCGCCGACCGCCTCGGGCATCGTCAGCTTCGCCGCCGTCGCGAGTCCGAGCAGGCCGAAACGCCCCGCGTTCACGTCCGGACGTTCGAGGAACGTCTGCACGAACGGCAGGTCGGCGAGGGCGAGATCGTCGACGGCGCGCATGAACGCCGCGGTCGTCGCGGCACCGTCGGCGAGATGGATCACGATCGGCGCGTCGGCGGGAATCCGTGCCGCGGAGGGCGTGTCGGCGACGGCGCCGAGCGGGAGGCCGAGCGCAAGGACGACACCGGCGGCGAGGATCCGCCGGCCGGCCTGGGTTCGCATGCATCGCATGGTGTGCTCTCCGTCGTGATGTCCGACGCCGACGCGCCGCCGCGGCACGGTGCATCGTATCGCCGGACCTTCTTCCGGAACCGGCCGGGGGGATTTCGCGGGCATCGGCGGGCGCGTGACGCCGCCGGCGGCCATCGGTGGCCGTCGTCGGGGTGGGATGCTGCGCTGGGGGAAACGGACAGGGCGGGATTCGAACCCGCGGTAGAGGTAATACCCCTACGTCGGTTTAGCAAACCGGTGCCTTCAGCCGCTCGGCCACCTGTCCTCGGTCAAGGAGGGATTATGTCAGCCGGACCGGACCGAGTCAACGAGCCCGAAGCCGCCCGTTTTCGCTTGGGGATGCCGGCTCGGCGACGTATCCTCGGATCGGCGGGAGAGCCCGGCGCCAGGGGATGGCGCGGGGACGCCGGTTTCGGTCCGTTCGCCGCGGATGGACTCGGGAAGGAGACGGAGATGATGGGTTCGTTGTGGACGCGCCTCACGGTCGCGGCCGGGCTGATGGTGACGCTGCCCTGTGCCGCGGGATTGGTCGACACGTTCACGATCGACCTCGAAGAACTCGTGTCCGTCGATCAGCCGGGTCCGGGCGCGGGGACGATCGAGGTGTCGGGCGCGTCGGACGTCTACACGTTCGATGCGGTCGCGGGCCAGCGCCTGTACTTCGATTCGGTCGCCTCGTCGACGTGCAACCTGCGCTGGCGCGCCGCCGCGCCGTCCGGCGCCCTGCTGTTCGACAACCTCACGTTGTGCACGGACGGCGGGGCGTTCGAGCTGACGGAGAGCGGCACCTACACGGTGACCGGGTACGGCAGCGCGTCGACGACCGGCACCTACTCGTTCATCGTCTGGGAGGTGAACGACCGCGACGTGTTCGCCATCGAGTTGGAGGAGACGGTCGGCATCGATCAGCCGGGACCGGGTGCGGGGACGATCGAGGAAGCCGGGGCGACGGACGTTTACACGTTCGACGCCGTCGCGGGCGATCGCCTGTACTTCGACTCGGTCGCCTCGTCGACCTGCAACCTGCGCTGGCGCGCCGCCGCGCCGTCCGGCGCGTTCCTGTTCAACAACCTCACGATGTGCATCGACGGCGGCGCGTTCGATCTGACGGAGAGCGGCACCTACACGGTGACCGCGTACGCCAGCGCGTCGGCGACCGGGACCTATTCCTTCGTCGTCTGGCTCGTCAACGACCCCGAAGTGTTCGCGATCGAACTGGAGGAGGCGGTCGAACCGGATCAGCCGGGGATCGGCGCGGGTTG
Organism: Phycisphaerales bacterium; assembly: GCA_020427625.1. Taxonomy (GTDB): domain Bacteria; phylum Planctomycetota; class Phycisphaerae; order Phycisphaerales; family SM1A02; genus JAGQOI01. The sequence goes on from JAGQOI010000217.1 coordinate 3,069, forward strand.
GATCGACGAACCGGGCGCGACGGACGTCTACACGTTCAGCGCGAAGGCGGGCGGGCGCGTGTACTTCGATTCGACGAGCGCCTCGACGTGCAACCTGCGCTGGCGCGCGGCCTCGCCGTCCGGAGCACTCCTGTTCAACGACCTGACGCTGTGCTTCGACGGCGGCGCGTTCGATCTGACGGAGAGCGGCACGTACACGCTGACCGCCTCCGGCAACGCGTCGTCGACGGGCACTTATTCGCTCATCGTCTGGCTCGTCAACGATCCCGACGTGTTCGAGATCGAACTGGACGAGATCGTCGACGTCGACATGCCCGGACCGGGCGCCGGCTGGATCGAGGAAGCGGCGGCGATCGACGTCTACACCTTCGAGGCGACCGCCGGGCAGCGCATCTACTTCGACTCCATCGCCGCCTCGACCTGCAACCTGCGGTGGAGGGCCGAGGCGCCGTCGGGCGCCGTCCTGTTCAATGATCTCACCGCCTGCGTCGACGCCGGCGAGTTCGACCTGACGGAGAGCGGCACGTACACGGTGACCGCCTCCGGCAGCACCTCGTCGACGGGCACGTACTCGTTCGTCGTGTCGCGGATCTTCGAGCCCGACGAGTTCACGATCGCGCTCGAGGACGTGGTCGACGTCGATCAGCCCGGACCCGGCGCCGGCACGATCGAGGAGGCCGGCGCCGTCGACGTGTACTCGTTCGACGCGACGACCGGTCAACGCCTGTACTTCCAGTCGCTCGCCGCCTCGACGTGCAATCTCCGGTGGCGGGTCGCCGCGCCGTCCGGCGCCGTGCTGTTCAACGACCTGTCGTTGTGCACCGACGGCGGCGAGGTCGAACTCACCGAGAGCGGCACGTACGTCGTCACCGCTTCGGGGATCGCCTCGGCGACCGGGACCTATTCCTTCATCATCTGGGACGTGAACCGGCGCGATGTCTTCGCGATCGCGCTCGGCGACGTCGTCGAGGAGGGCGTGCCCGGGCCCGGCGCCGGCGCCATCGAGGAACCCGCGACCGTCGACATCTACACGATCGACCTCGACGAAGACGTCGACATCTGCGTGCGCCTGCTCGACGCGACGACCTGCAACCTGGCCTGGCGGCTCGTCGCGCCGGATCGGTCGGAGGTCTTCGTCGAATCCGTGTGCAACGGTTCGGGATCCTACGTGCTCGGCGCGGGCGGCACGTACACGCTCACCGTCCGCGGTAACGGCGCCGCGACGGGAACGTACTCGTTCTTCATCGTCGAGGATCGCATCTCCGATCTCAACGACGACTGCGTCGTCGGACCCGCCGATCTCGCGATCCTGCTCGGCGCCTGGGGCGAGAACCCCGGGCATCCGGCCGACCTCGACGGCGACGGCGCCGTCGGACCGGGTGATCTCGCCGTCCTGCTCAGTCAGTGGGGTTGAGCCCGTTCGCGCGGCTGGTCGTCGTGGGGTACAGTACCTCCCCGCGCCGATCGGCCGCGCGGTCATTCACGGAGACTTCACCGATGCGTCTGATGCCCGTCCTGCTGTTCATGTTCATCCTGGCCCTGCCGGCGGTCGCCTCGATTCCGGAGGACGTGTACGTCAACGAACGTCTCGAACGCATGCTCGAGGCGGGCGACGAGCACATGATCGCCGAGACGTTCCGGCGCTACCCGGACATGGTCCTGCCCTACATCGACGGGTATTTCGAGGGCGGGCTCAAGATGATCGAGGACCAGGCGTCCGGCGCGACGCCGGAGGTCACGCCCGCCCAAGCCGAGGCCGCGGCGCTGACGTCGTACCGGACCGGCATCCGATTCGCCGAGATCGCCGACCGCGTGTTCAACGAGTCGATCTTCATCGAGTACGCGGGCGCGTTCGCGAGCTGGAGTCCGACGGAGCGTGGCCTGTTCCGTCAGGGCCAGGCGGAGGTGCAGGCCGGGCGTCGGGCGATGCAGACGCCGCGCGAGGCGCTCGCGCACTTCGAGACCGCGCTGCGTCTCTCGTCGCAGTTGCAGGATCACTGGGGGATCGGCATGGCGCAGGACGGGATCGCGCGGGCGCAGATGGCGCTCGGCGAGTTCGATGCCGCGCACCGGGCGTCGCTCGAGGCGGACACGACGAACGCTCGTCTGCGTCTTCGGCGCTCGGAGATCCGGGCGCTGCTCGTCTGCGCCGAGGCGCGGAGGAAGCTCGCGCTCCCCGACATGGGCGTGAGTCATCTGCGCAAGGCGTGGAACCTGACGACGACGCACGACGACGACGACTTCCGTCGCACCGTCCTCCAGGCGCTGCTCGCCGGCCTCGACCAGTCGGGCGCCGCCGATGAAGCCGCGGCCTTGCGCAAGCGCCATCCCGACCTGCTCTGAAGCGTCTCGTCGTCAGGCGAACGAGAACCGCGTGCAGTAGACGGGCGGGAGCTGCGTCGACACCGTCTGCCACGAGTCGCCGCCGTCCTCGCTGATCCACAGCGAGCCGGTCGTCGACCCCATGACGAGGCGCTGCCCGGACTCGTCGACGTGCAGGCAGTGCCGGAAGACGAGGTCGTAGGCGTGCTCCTGCGGAAGGCCCTTCGTCAGCGTCTGCCACGAGCGCCCGCCGTCGGTGGTGCGGTTCACGACGACGTGTCCGCCGACCGGAATGCGCTTCTCGTCCTTGATCGCCGGCACGACCCACGCCGTGTCGCCGCGGGCGGGATGCACGGCGACGGCGAAGCCGAACGTCGACGGCTTCACGTCGGTGATCTCCGACCAGGTCCGCGCGGCATCGGTGGACGTGAAGATGCCGTTGTGATGCTGCGTCCAGAACCGGTCGGGCTGGCCCGGGCACTGCACGATGAGGTGCGGGTCCTGCGACGTCTCCTCGTACGCCTGTTCGGGCGGCATGTACTCCGCGCGCATGCCCTTGGCCGAGGTCTGCCAGGTCGCGCCGCCGTCGGTCGTCGCCCAGACGCCGGCGCACGAGACGCCGACGCGGACGGTCTTCGAGTCGCGCGGGTCGACGCAGATCGAGTGAATGCCCGGCTCGTCGTAGCCGCCGCCGAACCAGGAGGGTCGGGACGGGTGATCCCACAGCGGCCGGTTGATGGTCCAGGAGTCGCCGTGATCGTCGGAGCGGAACAGGCCGCCCGGAAGCGTGCCGCACCAGAGCGCGCCCGGCTCGTCGTCGCCGCCCGGCTCGAGGGCCCAGATGAGCTTGAGCGACCACGGGATGGTCTTGCCGGTCATCGGGTGGACGGGCAGTTCGTGACCGTCGGGCAGCGGGGGGTAGGCGGGCGCCGGGATCTCCGTCCACGTGCGGCCGCCGTCGGCGGAGCGTTGGAGTTTCACGCCGAAGTGCCCGTGATCGAGGGCGGCATAGAGGTGTCCGCACCGATGGTCGTGGAGGATGATCGAGCAGTTGTCGCCGAGAAACGACGCGTGATCGATGCGCCAGCCCGACGCGGCACGCACGACGTTGAACACGCCCTTGCGGGTCGCGACGTGAATGAGATCGCTCATGGTGGTTCCCTCCGTTGGCGGCGGCGTCACCCGCCGGACAGTGCCTGCATGACGTCGATGATCGCGCGCGGGTCGACGGCGTCGCCGAGCGAGTCGCGATCGGCGATCGTCCGTCCGTTCACGAACACGAGCATGTGCTTGCGCAGCGCGCCCTGGTCGTCGAGCACGTAGCCGCGGGCGTCGGCGTTCGTCTCGAAGTACGACGCGAGCGCCTCGCGCACGGTATCGCCTTCGACGGCGGCCTCGGGGCAGGCGACGTGGCGCTGGATGTTCTGGGTGAAGCGGACGGTCGGCATCGCGTTCCCGGATCGATGGGCGGTCCACGATGATACCACGACCGACCGCCCGTCGACCGACCACCGTCGGCCGCGGGCGTCCCGCCGCGCTCCGGCGTCCGCTCAGACCCCGGCGGCGGCGCCGGCGCGGATGGCGGCGGCGACGGTCTCCGCGTCGAGCAGACAGTTCTCGACCGCCGGCAGGGCCCAGTTGTCCTGGTGGACGAAGTGGATGCGCTCGGCGAACGGGCGGCGCAGGGCCTCGGCCGTGCCGTCGGCGATGTGTCCCGGCCGCGCGAGCGGCATCGCGTGACCCCAGGCCGTCATGCGGATCTGGCGCACGAACAGTTCCGGCACGTCGAGCATGCGCAGGATCCGCCGGATCTGCGGCGCGACCCGTTCGGCGTAGTCGCGCCACGAGTCCGCGCCCTCCACGAGCGTCTGTCGGCCCGTCGACCACGGCAGCGGCCAGTACAGCGTGAGCACGCTGCGGGGGACGTCGCCGGTCGGGACGTGCGCGAAGTGCCCGGACAGCACGTCCGCGACCCGCGAGTCGGCCGCGGCCTCGTCCTCGTTGTGCGGATACGCCGTCGCGTCGCCGAGCAGGAAGATGTCGTAGAAATCGAGTTCGACGGCGCGATCGAGGAGCACGTTGATGACGACGTACGCGCGACTCTGAAGCGTGTCCATCGCGGCCCGCTTCTCGGGATCGAGACGCGCGAGATCGTGCAGCAGGTACTTCGCGACGTGTTTCGGGCACGCCATCACGACGTTCTCCGCGAGCACCGCGTGCAGGCGATTCTCCGGCAGCAGGTAGGACACGAGCACGCCGTCGTCGCGCAGACGCACGTCATGCACCGGCGCCGCGGCCCGCAGGCGCGGATGCATGGGATCCTCCATCGCCGCCAGCGCCTGCCACATCGCGTGCGCGATGTACGCGTTGCCGCCCGGACAGACCCAGCGTCCGAACTCCTCGGCCGCGAGGAAGTTCCAGCCCGACGCGGCCGAGATCTCCTCCCAGCCTCCGCCGAACGACGAGTAGCAGTAGGACTGGATGCCGGCGACGAGCGTGTCGGGCAGGCGCCCGCCGAGTTCGCGCTCGATGTGGGCGCGGAACGTCATGACGTCGAGATCGAGGATCCACTGGACGTCGCCCTTGGGCAGGGGGATTTCCGGGTAGTCCTTCTCGGCCATACGGGTGACGAGTTCGGCGAAGGCGGTGAAGGCGGGCACGTCGGCGGGCGGGACGCCGATGCCGTCCCAGAAGCCGGGCAGGATGTGGCCGCCGAGTTCGACCATCTCGTCGTCGATCGACACGCGCACGACCTGGTCGAGCCGGAGTTCGCGATAGAGGGTGTCGAGGAACGTCCCGTCGTCCGGGGTGATGACGTAGGCGCCGCCGAGGGAGTAGTTGATGCCTCGCCAGCGTTCGCCGCGGGCGTTGCCGCCGAAGCGCGGCCCGAGTTCGAGCACGATCGGGTGTCGATCGCGGAGGAGGTAGGCGGAGGCGAGTCCGGAGATGCCGCCGCCGATGACGACGATGTCGGCGTACTCGTGCGGCACGTCGGGCACGGGAAGCGGCGGATGTCCGGCGTGAATGCCGGGGAACAGTCGATGGGGGTTGGGGAACGGATCGCCGGTCATGCGGGTCGCGAACGGCAGTCCGGCGACGTTCTCGACGGGGAGGTTGAGGGGCAGGTCGGCGAGCGGCGCGAAGCGGGCGGGATCGGGCGCGAACGTGAACGCCGGCAGGCCGCAGGAGCGACGGAGGCCGAGCGTGATCGCGCCCAGCCCGCCGTACAGGACGTGTCGACGGCTGAGCATGGGGGATTCCTCCGCATCGACCCTACCGCGCCGGGGCGTGATGGGGAAGCGCGAATCAGGCGATCGGCTCGTGCTCGACGACGCGCCCGTGATCGAGACGCACGACGCGGTCCGCGCGACCGGCGATGCCGGCATCGTGCGTGACCATGACGATCGTGAGTCCGGCCTCGTGCTGCGCGGCGATGAGATCCAGGATCTCGGCGCCGGTGTCGACATCGAGGTTGCCGGTCGGCTCGTCCGCGAGGAGCACGCGGGGCCGATTGATGAGCGCACGCGCGATGGCGACGCGCTGACGCTCGCCGCCCGAGAGTTCGCGCGGCCGATGGCGGAGTCGGTGTCCGAGCCCGAAGGACGTGAGGAGTTCGGTGGCGCGGGCGCGAAGGTCGCGGATCGCCGCGACGTACCGGAGGCGACTGACGCCGACGAGTCCGGGAATGAGCGTGTTCTCGAGGACGGAGATTTCGGGGAGCAGGTGATAGAACTGGAAGACGAAGCCGATCTCGCGGTTGCGGTAGCGGTTGCGGCCGCCGGGACCGAGCGTGTTGACGGCGCGTCCGTCGAACGTGATCGCGCCGCTGTCGGCGTCGGGCTGGTCGAGATCGCCGAGCAGGTGCAGCAGGGTGCTCTTGCCGGAGC
>JAGQOI010000218.1 GCA_020427625.1 Phycisphaerales bacterium
CAGCACCGTCACCCACCGCCCGTCGCTCCCACGAGCCTCGATCGTCGGCGCGTCGTACGACGCGCCGGCCTGCCAGGCGGCGAACATCGTCTGCGAATAGGGATACTCCACCCAACCGTCCACGACGAGGACCGGATCCCCGTCGTCGATCGGTGACCCGAACTCCAGCGTGAGCACGTGCGGCGACGAGAGACGACCGATGAACCGATGGTCCCTCGCCCCGACCGGCGCGGCGACGAGGTCCGCGACGACCACCGACGACCGGACATCCTCTCCGCGATCGTTCGTCACCAGGGTCGGCTCCGCCACCCGCCGGTAGAACACCGACGCCTCCGTCGGCGCCGGACCGGCGACGTTCATCCGCTCGTCGAGCGTGACCGACCACCCCGGCGGCAGATCGATCGCGACCAGCGAGACGCCGTCGAGATAGCACGCCTCCTCCATCGGCTCCTCGATCGACACGAGGTAGCGACCATCCTTCGGCCGCAGCAGCCCGTCGGGCATCAGGAACGACTCCGTCGGGCGAGGCACCGAATACTCGCCGGGCGACAGGAAGAACCCGATCCCGCCGACGCCGAGGATGTCGCTCACGAACTCGAAGCGCTCGCCGTTCCACGCGAACACGACCGGACAACTCGACAGTTGCCGCTGCTTCTCCTCGATCGTGTGCACCGTCGACGCGGCCAGGTCGAGTTCCGTCTGGTAGACGCCGTCCGACCAGGTCAGGGCGATGAAGTCCGCCTTCGTTGATCCGCCGGCGCCCAGCATGAGCGGCTGCAGGCTCTGGCCCGGGCCCGACGTCGGGCGCGACCCCGGCGACACCACCCACCGCGACCCGACGCGCATCGCGACCGCCGTGCCGATCCCCGATGCGTTCGAACGCATGTCCGTCGCGTCCTTGCGTCCGCTGACCCGCATCGCGACGAACGAATGGCGCCCGCTGCCCGGTCGCCAGATGAGCGGCATGCCGTCCGGGCGCACCCCGACGACCGATGGGCCACGCGATCCCTCCTCGGCGAACACGGTCCACGATGCGACCGCTTCGGGCGACCCCGAGTCCGGGTACGGCGCCTCGGTGAGCACGGGCGACGTCGTCACCGCGCGCCACGAGTCGTCCGGAGACGCGAGGATCAACGGACGCCCGTCGCCGGTGACGTCGGCGACCGCCAGGCGTCCCGGCCTCCCGCTCCCGGATCGCGCCATCGTCAGCCCGTGATCCGATGTCCACAGCTCGTCGTCCTCCGGCCAGACCTGGAGACCGTCGTCATTGAGGGTGTAGAGTTCGACGCGACCGTCGGCGTCGGCATCCGCGATCACCGCGGCGGCGATGGGCGTCTGCGCAAGCACCGCGAAGCGCGGCGACGTGTGATACGACCAGCCGCGGTCGTTCACGAAGACGTCGTGCGGCGGCGTGTGGTAGAGCACGATGAGGTCCGTATCGCGATCGTGGTCGAGATCGGCGGTGATGACCTGGCGCGCGCGGCGACCGGGATCGCCCGCGAGCCCCTGGTCGGCCGCGATCCGACGGAACGTCCCGTCGAGATTGTTGTTGAACAGTTCGTTCGGTCCGTCGGCGTTCACGCAGAACACGTCGAGATCTCCGTCGTGATCGGCGTCGAAGATCGCGCCGTCGACGGTATCGAGGTCGTCGTCGGCAATGCCCGCGGCATCGGTCACGTCGGCCCAGACGCCGGCGGGCTTCTGCTGCATGAGTCGATTCGGCCCGCGCCGGCAGAGGTAGACGTCGGTCAGCCCGTCGTTGTCGTAGTCCCCCCACAGTGCCGCGCGAACGTCGGTGATGTCCGCCAGCGGATGCGCGGCATCGACGACGATCGTATCGTCACGATTCAGGATCACCGCGTTGATGACCCGACCGTCGCGCGACAGGCCGCCGGCGATGAAGAGGTCCGTCCGTCCGTCGCCGTCGATGTCGCACGCGGTGATGGATCGACCGTCACCGTCGGGCACCGGCGCCCACGTCGCGCCGGCCGGGAGATCGGCCAGCGGAGTCGGCGGCGCGAACACCGGTCCGGCGGGGCGCATCGCGGGCGGCGCGGCGACGGCGCCCGCGACGACGACCTCGGCCTTCGGTCCCATCTTGGTGTACGCGGTCTCCACGACCTCGGCCTGCGGGTTGGTCGCGAGTTGCTCGAAGCGTTCGAACATCTCGTTCGCCTCCTCGCCGCGATCGAGACGCTGGAGCGCCTGCGCGCGGGCGAGGTAGATCGTGCGGAGGTAGGGGTCGGCCGCGCCGGCGCGTTCGAACCACTCCAGTGCGGCGGCGGGATCGCCCTTCTCCAGGCGATCTCGCCCGACGTAGAGCAGGGCGAAGGCGTCGGTAGGGTCGTGCTCGACGACGACCTTGAAGTGCGTCGTCGCCTCGTCCATGCGCCCGATGTGCCGGAGGAGCAGGCCGAGGCAGAAGTGCGCCCGGAGCTGGTCCGGATCCTCCGTGAGCACGTCGCCGAGGATCTGCATCGCCTCGGCGATCTCCGCCTCGCCGTCGCAGTTGAGCGTCGCGATCGCCAGGTTCACGCGACCGTCGAGCCAGCCCGGCGCGCGATCGACGACCTGCCGGAACACGGCGCGGGCGGCCGGGTAGTCGAACTGTCCCATGAGGGCGACGCCGCGGTTGTTGAGGGCAACCGTCTGGTCGTCCAGCGTCGTCGAGACCGGTCCCGGGGTCGGTGCCGGCGGCTTCGACGAGCAGCCGCCGAGCGCTGTCGCGAGGGCGACGAGGGTGGCGGCGAGCATCACGGCAACGTGTCGTCGGGGGATCATGTCGGCGAGTCTCCGAGTCGGCGTTTGGCGTCGGCGATGCGTCGTCGCACGGACGCGATCTCCAGGGGATGATCATCGGCCGACGCGGGCGCCAGCCATGAACGCTGCTGATAGGGGTGCATCTCCGTGCGCAGATGCGCCCGCATGTCGTGTCCTTCGCGTCGGGCCCGTTCCGCCCGGAGCGTGCGGAGATCGATGGGCGCGACGACCACGCGTTCTCCCGGTCCGGCGTCGGCCTGGGCGAGGATCCGGCCGTCGTAGTCGACGACCATGCTCGAGCCCGGCCAACTGAACGGCGGATAGCCGGAGAGCGTCGCGCCCTGGTTGGCGGCGACGACGTACGTCGTGTTCTCGGCCGCGCGGGCCCGGTTGAAGAGCGTCCACCAGTCCATCGGCGGCGTGCCTCCCCAGGGGTCCATGTACGCCGACACGCGATTGATGATCTCCGCGCCGTTGAACGCGATCTGCCGGATCGTCTCGGGAAACAGCCAGTCGTAGCAGATCGCGACGCCCAGTCGTCCGATCGGCGTCTCCACGACCGGGAACGGGTCGCCGGCATCGCCCACGTCGTGCGGGCTCGCGTGCACCTCCCAGGGAATCCACGGATTGACCTTCCGGTACTTCGACAGCACGCCCTCCGGGCCGACGAGCAGCGTCGCGTTGAAGACGACGTCGGGATGCGCCTCGTCGGATTCGATGAACGAGCCCGTCTGGATGTAGCACCCGTACTTCTTCGCGAGGTTCGCGTACCGGTCCGTGTGCTCGTTCGGCAGCGCCACCGCGAGACGGCGACGGAGCTTGTCGGCCGTGTCGTAGATCGGCGCGGCATGGGCGAACTCCGGGAACACGAGCAAGCGCACGTCGAAGAACGGCTCGTACCCGAGAATCGTGTGCTCGACGATGTCGCACATGCGCGCCGTGTTCGCCGCGATGCCGTCGCGCGTCCGCGGGCAGTCGAACGACGTCTGGCACGCGGCGGCGTAGTACAGGTCCGGCATGATCCGTCGCTCCGGTGCGGCTGGGGTCGAACGGGCTCGGAGCCCTTCCGGGCGACTCCGGCGACACGGCCCGACTCGGCGGGCGATGATCGAATATCATCCTAGTCATGAAGAAGGGCGTCGTGATCCTCGTCATCGTCGCGGCCGTCATCGCCGCCGCGGTCTGGTGGACCGGGAGCGGCCGCGCGCGGCCGACGGCGGCGCCCGTGCCGACCGTGGACCTGGCGCACGCCGATCCGCTCGTCAAGGCGTTGGTCGAGCGGACGGTCGACGAGACGAAGGCCGCCGCGGCCGAGGGCGATGCCTGGGCGCATCTGGCGATGGTGTATCACGCCAACGGCTGGCTCGATCCGGCGATCACCTGCTATCGCGAAGCCATCCGGCGCGACGAGAACCAGGCGAGCTGGTGGTACCTCATGGCGCTGGCGCAGCATGAACTCGGAGATGCCGCCGCGGCCGACGCGTCGATCGATCGCAGCATCGCCCTCGATGCCGCCTATGCGCCTGCGCACTGGCGGCGCGGCGACTGGCAGCTCGACGCCGGCAGTGCCGCGATGGCCGAGGAGTCGTATCGTCAGACCCTGGCGATCGATCGCAGCGCGCTCGCGGGGACGGTCGGGCTCGCCCGGGTCGCTCTCGCGACCGGGCGCAACGACGAGGCGCTGGCCATCATCGCGTCGCTCGTGAAGGCGTTCGAGAACGTCGAGACCGAGCCGCCGCCCTACCTCTACTTCCTCCTCGGAACCGCCCAGACCCGGACGGGACAGCGCGCCGGCGCGTCGGCGGCGCTCGCCCGCGGGCTCGCGGCCCGTCCGGAGTGGCCCGACCTCTGGCTCGACGAAGTTCGGGCCCTGCGCACCGGGCTCAGCACCGCGATGGCGGAGGCTGATCGCATGCTCGGGTCGGGACGGGCGCGCGACGCCGTGGAGCATCTCGAGGCGTTGCGGGCGACCTACCCCGGCGACGTCCAGGTCGAGTCGAAGCTCGTCGAAGCGATGCTCGCCGCCGGAGACGTCGATCGCGGGATGCGTCTCGCGCGGGATCTGGCCGACGCGCATCCCGACCAGTTCGCGGTCCAGCTCACGCTCGGCTACGCGTGCGAACTCGCGGGCGAGGCGCAGCGCGCACTCGAGGCGACGAACGCCGCGATCGAACTCAATCCGCGCCTCGGCGCCGCCTGGTACCAGAAGGCCCGCATTCTCATCGCGGCGAAGAACTACGAGGGCGCCATCGAGCCGCTGGATCGCGCGATCGAGTTCGGCTTCAACGGAGCGATCGCCCATCTCACCCGCGGACAGGTGCTCATGGCGCTCCAGCGATGGGACGACGCGCTCGGCGCGCTCGCCGTCGCCGCGAACCTGGACCCGAACAATCCCGCGGCTCACGGCGGCGTCGCCATCGCCGCCGCCCGGGTCGGACGCCTCGACGTCGCCGTTCAGGCCCTGGAGCGCGGCCGTCGCCTCGATCCCGAGAATCCCTTCGTCAAGCAGGCGGCCACGATGCTGCAAGTTCCCACCCCCTGACCGTCCGCACCCGCCATGCCCAATTCCATGTCCGACCCAGACGCCCGTTCCTTCATCCGCGCCGCCCGCGTGTGCGTGCCGCTCGCGCTGACGTCGCTGCTCCTGACGGCCTGCGCGCCGCCGGCCCCCGCGCCCGCGCCGGTCGACGATCCGAGCGCGGCCGAGGTCGCGCCGAGCGGGCCGCCGTGGTTCGTCGACGTCGCGCGCGAGTCCGGCATCGACTTCCGTCACGTGTCCGGACACGTGGAGGGTCGCTACCGGATTCCCGAGATCGTCGCGGGCGGCGGCGCGTTGTTCGACGCGGACGGCGACGGCGATCTCGACATCTACCTCGTTCAGGGCGGTTCCTTCGACGCGAGCGACGGTCCGCGCCCCGGCAACCGCCTGTATCGCAACGACGGCGACTTCACCTTCGTCGACGTCACCGACGCCAGCGGCACCGGCGACACGGGCTACGGCATGGGCGTGACCGCCGGCGACATCGACAACGACGGCGACAACGACCTCTACGTCACGAACGTCGGTCCGAACGTGCTCTACCGCAACAACGGCGACGGAACGTTCTCCGACATCACCGATGCCGCCGGAGTCGGCGACGACGGCTTCGGCGCGAGCGCTGCGTTCGTCGACTACGACCGCGACGGTCGTCTCGATCTCGTCGTCGCGAACTACCTCAACTGGTCCGTCGCGAACGAACTCACCTGCTACAACGACATGAGCGCCCCCGACTACTGCGCGCCGATCAACTACCAGGCGCCGGCCCGCGACGTGCTGTATCACAACAACGGCGACGGCATGTTCAGCGACGTCACGACCGCCGCCGGACTCGGCCGCACGTTCGGCAACGGACTCGGCGTCCTCTGCGGCGACTTCAACGGCGACGGCTGGACCGATCTCTTCGTCGCCAACGACGGCATGGACGACCAGTTGTGGATGAACGGCGTCGCCCGTGGTGGAACGGCGTTCGTCGACAGCGCCCTCCGCGCCGGCGTCGCCCGCGACCAGGACGGCAAGGCCAAGGCCGGCATGGGCGTCACGGCCGCCGACATCGACGATGACGGCGACCTCGACCTGCTCGTGTGCAATCTCGGCAACGAGGCGGACTCGTTTCATCGCAACGACGGCGCGTACTTCTCCGACGCGACCGCCGTCGCCGGCCTCGCCGCGCTGAGCCGCCCGTTCACCCGCTTCGGCATGGGGTGGCACGACTTCGACAACGACGGACACCTCGACCTCTACCAGGCGAACGGGCGCGTCATGGCCAAGTCGCGACGGTACGCGCCCGATGATGCCTACGCCGAACCCAATCTCCTGCTCCGCGGCAGCCCGGGCCCCCGCTTCACCGAAGTCCGGCCCCGCGGCGGAACGGCGACGCCGGCCTGCCACACGAGTCGCGCGGCGGCGTTCGGCGATATCGACGGTGACGGCGGGATCGACATCCTCGTCGTCAACCGTGATGCCGCGCCGTACCTGCTGCGGAACGTCCACCCCGCCCGGGGCAACTGGATCTCCTTCCGGCTCATCGACCGCGACGGTCGCGACGCCCTGAACGCCTCGATCCGCTTCGGCATCGGCGATCGCGTGATCACCCGCGACGTCCGCGTCGCCTCGAGCTACCTCGCCTCGAACGATCCGAGGATTCACGTCGGTCTCGGCGACGCGACGGGCGTGCGCGACCTCAACGTCCGCTGGCCGGACGGCACGACCGAGGCGATCGGCGCCTTCGACGCGAACCGTGTGCACGAGATCCGGCAGAAGTAGGCGGTCCGGCGCTCCATCGAGCATGACGCAGGCATTCATGCGACGGTGCCGGAGGACCGGTGTATCACGGTCCGCGGGCCGCGACTCTGTTCGATCGGGGCGGCGGTGTCGCATGCATCGCGGCGCCGTTCAATCCGACGACGACATCCGACGACGAAGGGACCTGCAAATGCCTCGAACTCCATACACCGGTATCCCGGACGCGGTGGCCGGGCTGTTCCTCAGCGCCCCGATGACGGCCGGCGACGTGCCCTTCGAAGAGTCGTTCGAGTCGCTCGGACCGCCGGCCGGGGACGGGCCCTCCGGGCTCGTCGACGCCGGGTGGCAGTTCAGCGTCCAGGCGACGGCCGGCGGCGGGGAGGTCTGGCACGAAGGACCCGAGTGCGGCGCGTGCTGGCCGAACTGGCCCGCCTACGACGGCGATCACTACCTGATGATCGGCGACGGGATCGTCGCCGGACCGGGTGATGCCGCCAGCGCCTGGGCCGTCCTGCCCGACGTGCCCGGAATCGCGCCGGGTGACGTGCTCACCTTCCGTCTGCGCGGGTTCCCGAACTTCACCGACGTGCTTCAGGTCCGCTTCGCGCCGAACGGCGGCACGGGGACGGGGACGGGCGCGTTCGACGTCGGCGACTTCACCGACCTGCTGTTCGAGGAGGACCTGCGCGTCCCCTGCGAGTTCCCGTTCGGATGCGCGATGGACGACGAGTGGTACATCGTCCAGGTCCCGATTCCGCGCGCCGGACGACTCGCGGTCCGGTACTTCATTCCGCAGCAGGCGAGCGGAGGCAGCGGCTCGCACGTTGCGATCGATGCCCTCGCGATCGGTCCCGCCCTCTCCGAGCCGCCCTATCCCGCGCCGGGCGAGACCGTGCACTGGACGCTCGACGGCAGTCCGTACGTCGTGCCCGACCATCGCACCGTTCCCGCGGGCGCGACGGTCATCATCGACGCCGGCGTGACGATCGACATCGAGGACGAGAAGTCGATCCTCGTCGAAGGCGTCGTCGAGGCGCAGGGCACGGCCGCGCAGCCGATCGTGGTGAACGCGCCGAGCCCGCTCGCGCACATCGACGTCTCCGGCGGCGGCATCGTGATGTTCGACCACGTCGACATCGGATGTCGGCTGCAGGTCGAGCCGGGCAACATCTTCGGCTCGCCGCGCGGGACGTTCATCGCGACGAACGCCCACTTCCGCGATCACGCCGACATCGGCGGCGCTCAACTCGGTCACGCCCGGGCCCTGCTCGTCCTCGATCAGTGCACGTTCGACGGCACGCGGGTGCGGCACTCCCTCTGCCAGGCCGACGTGCGTCATGCGACGTTCACCGATTCCGGCCAGATCGGCCTCTCGCTGCACGGCTACGTGTACCTCGAGGACGTGTCCATGACGAACGGTCAGATCGAACTCGGCGCCCGGCGCGGCCCGCAGC